>CBFHIH010000020.1:0-16446 GCA_965655955.1 Candidatus Midichloriaceae bacterium
CAAGGTGGAGATATAAGAAGCATTTTGGAGGCTAAGAATAGGGCATGTGCAGGAATAACAGCGCCTGGGTATGGGTTGTATCTAAGTAATATAAGCTATATGTAACGGACGTTTTTGCATCTAACTGAATTTAATTATACAATGCTATTCTGGATTTATTTGAATTATTAGTATACCTGACATATCATGCAATAAAAGTTAATCAAAGATGCTTTAAGAATTTGCTACATCACTTTTTCTTATTATTAATTACTCTTTTGATTGCTAGTTGTGGGGTGAGGGGAGATATATATAAAAACGCAAAATGAAGTCCAAACTGATCATCAACACTAATAATATAGTCTCAGTTACGAAATCTATATCAGATCTCCAACTGGGCATACCAATCATCATTCATTTTGACAGCAAAAAATTTTTAGTTGCTATTACTGAAAGGGTCAGTGAAATGGTGTATGCCAAACTCAAATCTTGCTTTCCTCAATTAAGCATTGTGATCTCTAATAGAAGGTCTAATATTTTATTCCTTAAAAACGATCATCTAAATGTCTCGTGTGCAAATTTAGATTTTGTTAATATCAATCGTTTAGCTGCTTCATTAGAGCTAAAGGAGATGAAAAAGGAACTTATAAGCACAGAGTCGCTACAAGGTATAGAAGATTTGGTTTTGAAGTTCATAAACGGCATTGAGGTTCTTCCTTGCTTCTTAATTGCAGAAATAGAAAATGATTTCAAGGCAGATTTTGACATCAGCTCTATATCCACAAAAGACATAGAGGATTATTTGAAATCAGAGCATGAAATAACTGAAATATCAGAGGCAGATCTCAATTTACAAGGAGCAAGGGGTGTAATAAAAGTTTTTCGTGAAACTTTTAAAAAGGATCATTATGCTATTATCATACCTCCTAAAGATCCAGATAAGAACACCACTCCTTTAGTTAGGATACATTCATCCTGTTTTACTGGAGATTTATTGGAAAGCCTAAAATGTGACTGTCATAGTCAATTACATAAAGCTATAGAAATAATGAGTCATAAAAATGGTGGGGTTATTGTATATCTGAATCAGGAAGGTAGGGGTATTGGTTTAACTAATAAAGTTCGTGTTTATCAAGCTCAAAATATGGGTTATGACACTGTAGAGGCCAACGAATTAATTGGTTTAATGGATGATGGGAGAAGTTACGCGATAGCGGCATCTATTCTTAAGTTACTTGATATCCAAAAAATTGAGCTATTAACAAACAATTCAAATAAGTCAAATATGCTGATAAAGTATGGCATTCAAGTTCCATCTGTAAAATCACATCAATTTTTTTCAGAAGAGATAAGAGATTATTATCTGACAAAAGCTAAAAAATTAAAACACAATATTAACATATTATAACAGTCATTATATATGAAGAACGTATTCAGTAAGTTTAAGTCTAGTTTATTTAAAACTTCGTCGTCTTTATCGTTAAAATTCAAAAAAGCATTGTCTTTAAATCGGCCGAAAGAAGAGCTAATTAATGAAATAGAAGAGATATTAATCTCAAGTGACATTGGCATTAAGTCTACAGAAAAGATCTCAGCACAGTTGCAAAAAATAAGTTTTGATCAAGAAATTAACTTAGAATTAATATCAGGTTATGTGAAAAAAGAAGCAGAGTCTATTCTTGCGCCCTTTGAAGGAAAGTTGCGTATTGATAGTAAAAAGCCGTATACTATTCTATTTTCTGGATGCAATGGAAGTGGCAAAACCACATCTTTGGGAAAAATAGCGTATCAACTTAAGAATGAAGGGAAGAAGGTGTTGATTTGTGCGGCAGACACTTTTAGAGCAGCTGCATCAGAGCAGTTATATTCATGGTCGCAAAAAGCCTCTTGTGATATAATGCAAAAAGAAAGATCTGATCCTGCGTCATTGGTGTATCAATCTATGGACAAAGCGATCAAGGAAGGTTATGATGTTTTGTTGATAGATACCGCAGGAAGGATACATAATAGAGCAGATTTAATGGCTGAGCTCAAAAAAATCTCAAAAGTGTTGCAAAAATTTGATGAAAACGCGCCTAATTTAAACTTGTTGGTTATAGATGGGACGATAGGGCAAACAGCCCTTCAACAAGTAAAGACGTTTAAAGAAGTAACGGATATAAATGGTCTGATAGTAACAAAGATGGATGGTAGCTCAAAAGCTGGAATATTGCTGCCTCTCACAGAGAATTTTCAGTTACCAATATATTATATTGGCACAGGAGAATCAATAGAAGATCTTAGGTCTTTTTCAGCTTATGATTTCGCGCAAAGTATTTGTTAATATTATATAATTGTCTCATGCGGACCTGAAGCAGGTTAGCTTTTATATTTTTGGATATCTAAAGTTTTTTCTGATCTATCTATTAATAAAGTTGAGCATGCACATCCTGTGATGTTGATGACAGTTGTCATCATGTCAAGCAATCTGTCAATCGTTGCAACAAGCAGCACCCCTTCTATTGGCAAACCTACGGAATTGAGAACCATGCCTAAGAATAATAGCACTCCTCCTGGGATGCCAGCCCCTCCGATAGAGGCGAGAGTGCACATTAAAAACAGTGTTACATATTGCATCACGGAGAAATCTATACCCATCATTTGAGCGAAAAAAATAGCACAAACACTTTGGTATATAGCTCCTCCATCCATATTAAGGGCTGCAGACAAAGGGAGTAAAAAGTGACTACTTTTCTTAGATACTCCCATTTTATTTTCCACAGTATCCATCAAGGGAACGAGTGTTGCTTTGGAGCTGCTTGTTGCAAATGCTATTAATTGAGCTCCGATAATTTTCCGATAAAAGGGAAGGGGTGATACTCTTGAAAACACTAAAATCAACACGCCAAATAAAAAATATTGCACTAAACATGCAGCACCAATTGCTACAACAAGCTTTCCTAATGAAAAAAGTATGCCTACCCCTTCAACGCCAACTATAGAGGCTATGTAACCGAACACTCCAACAGGAGCGATGTACATAATGGTCTGGATGACTTTGAAGAACAGCATTGCAATTTGCTGACATGTTTTGATTATATCTGAGCATTCGTCTCTTTTTAGGTTCATTATTGTTCCTATAAATAGAGCAAATATTATTACTTGCAATATGTCGCCATTGGCCATCGCAGTGACTATGTTAGTTGGAATTAATCCCACTAAGACTTCAAGTCCAGATGACGAATCAATGGAGGGTAAATTTTGAGAGTTCTTGAACTGATTCAGCACAGTTTGGGAGATTCCCAATCCTGGGCTTAGTAATTTAGCGGTGAATAAGCCAATGCAAACAGCCAGCATTGAAGTGCAAAAAAATGTAAAAACAGCCTTAAGGCTAATCCTGCCAAGTCCACTGCCACTCTCTATGCTTGTCATTCCATAGATGATAGTGAAAAAGATCATTGGAATGGTGACCATTTTGATCAGATTTAAAAAAGCCATCCCCAAATAGCTTAAGTTTTTAGCGTTTGGTCCTAATAAAGTGCCGGTGATACCTCCCAATATTAAGCCTAGTAAAACTTGTTGCCAAGATTTCATGAATATGCCTGTAAAAAAATCAAAAACACCATAGAAATAGCTATCGCTGAGGGAGGTTATCATGCTAGAGTTCTTTTTGCAAACACATACACTGATAAACAAACATGCTGTTGACAATAATATCAATATTCGCTTCTTTCACTTCAACTTTTTCGCTTGTTCCACAAATATTTAAAACTTGGAAAACAAAATCCGTAGATGATATATCCATGCTCATGTTAGTGAATTTTTTGTTATGTTCTGTTAGTTGGGTGTTATATGGTGTCTTGACTGATACTGTCACTGTGTGGGTTACAAATGTTGTGATGACTATTTTTTCCTTGATATTGCTCTATTTCAAAATTGCCTACACATCCCGTTTTTAAATATTGAGAAAAATCATTGTATCATCGCTGCTTATTCAATGGTTTTGAAGAATATATTTTACACAACTTAAAATTGTGGGTAAGATATATGTGTGTAATAAAATTGTAGGGAGCGACGATGTTATTAGGAGAAAAGATTACCGTATGCATAAATTATGCTGATTATCAGAAGATAAACAACAAGTTGCAGAAATTAAAAGCTGTGTTAAGGGATAGTGATGCACTTGAGAGTGCAATGTGTCCTGAATTAAAAAGCAAAGAAATTGAAATAAAAGGTATGCAATTTGGCGCCTTCGAAAAAAATGAATCAAGTGCTAGTTGGAGTGAGAAGGCGTATGCATATGCGCTAGATATAGCAACGCTTTTTAGTCATAATGTTGTGTATAAATTTATACCAGGCGCCATGCCTCAAATCTCAGCACATTTAGCAATATTTGGTTTTTCTAAATCTCTAGAGAAAAATGGAAAGCAATATATTGGAAAATTTTCAGATTCAGAGCATAAAGTTGCTTTTGTACAAAATTTTTTGGACAGTAAGCACCAGGAGTTATTAAATCAAATTCATCAAGCGTTAAGCGCAAATATCAAACAAGAAGAAGCGTTTAATATTCTCAAAGAAGCTCCAGAGATGCTAAGTATAGCACCTTTTTTGATAAAAAAAAGCGGTGTTTTTTGGTCAGCTGGTAAAAGCATTGCTTCGGTCGTTTTAAAAAAAACCATCGCGTATATCAGTTCTGCTTTTTATAAACAAAGTGGTCAAAACAAGGATTATGAAATAGTATTTCTGAAATCTGATGAGGAAAGGGGGGGGAAGAATAATCAACTGACTGTTAAAAAAATAGATCCTGTTTTAGAGAAGGTTGCTGAATTTATAGGGCTTGATTACAGGCTTATTGATGAAATTGTGCGAGATATTAATCATGATCCTATAAAATTTGAAGATGCATCTATAGAGCTGAATATGCCTCAAGAAATTCATGATGTAACCCCGTGATGTTCATTTAAATATTCTTGACGATTGACTATATTTCGCGTACTCTCTTGCTTGTTGTCTGGCCGAGTAGCAAAGTGGTAATGCATCGGATTGCAAATCCGATATGCGCCAGTTCGATTCTGGCCTCGGCCTCATACTAAAGGGAAAATGAAAGTCAGTTATATTACAGCAAGACAGATTTTTGATAGCAGAGGTGCTCCGACTGTGGAGGTGGATTTGGTTTTAGACAGCAAATACGTTGGAACTGCATCCGCTCCAAGTGGCGCCTCAAGAGGTGAGTGTGAGGCTTATGAATTGCGTGACAATGAAAAAGAAAGATATTACGGTAATTCTGTTTTTAAGGCTGTTGCAAGCGTAACTGGAGTTATATCAAAGAGTGTGCTAGATAAGAATTTTTCTTCTCAAGAAGAGTTTGATAGATTTCTTATCGAATTGGATGGCACGGAAAATAAAAGAAATTTAGGGGCAAACGCTATTTTGCCAGTCTCCATAGCTTTCAACAAGGCTTTTGCTAAATTGAGAAGATATGACTATTTTATGTCTATTAGTAATGGAGAATATGGAGTGCCAAAGCCGATGCTCAACGTGATAAATGGTGGAGCTCACGCAGATAATATATTAGATTTTCAAGAGTTTATGATCATTCCTTTGGAATCCTCCATGAAAAAAAATCTGGAAAATGCCTATAAGATTTCGTGCACGTTAAAAAATATTCTTAAAAAAGAGAAATTAAGCGTGAATGTTGGGGATGAAGGTGGTTTCGCTCCTCAGATATCAAAAACAAAGAATGCACTAGATTTATTATTGAAAGCAACTTGTGAGGCAGGGTTGATTCCGAGAGAGGATATTTGTTTTGGATTAGATATAGCTGCAAACGAGATTTATGATGGCAATAGCTATAACTTGTTGGGTGAAAATCTAAGGCTCTCAGCTAAAGAGTTGGTATCATTCTATTCTGAATTGCTTGATTCATATCCTATAATATCACTGGAAGATCCGATTGCAGAAAATGATTTAGAGGGCTGGAAGTGTATTACGCAACAGTTAGCTAATAAGGTTATGATTGTAGGAGATGATCTGTTTGTAACAAATGAAAAAAAGCTCAATGATGGAATTAAAGAGGGGACAGCAAATGCTATTTTGATTAAGATGAATCAAATTGGAACTTTGACTGAAACGTTAAATTGTATCAATCTAGCAAAAAAATCAGGATATCAGCATATTATTTCGCACAGATCAGGTGAGACAGAGGATGTGTTCATTTCACATCTTGCAATTTCTACAAAAAGTCCTTATATCAAAGCTGGTGCGTTATCCAGAACCGATAGGGTTTGTAAATATAACGAGCTTCTCAGAATTGAAGAAAGATTTGGATTTTTTAGAGGATGAAATGCTATATAAATTGTATGATTATATTTTTGGCATAAAGGTGGGAGAAGATTTGTTTGGTAATGAGTATTATTCCTCAAAGCCCAATTCTAAACTGCATTTAAGACCTTTGAAGAGAAATGTGAGATGGGTGCGTTATAAAGGTGCACAGGATCCGACATCAGTGCCAGTAGAGTGGTTTGGATGGTTGCATCATAAAACAAATGAAGTGCCTTCTGGGCAAAATAATGGTGATATATCCATCCCCAGAGCCGTTAATCCAACAGGCAGTGTTTTAGCAAATTACCCATCCTCCTATCCTATGAAGAATCAAGATGATGAAAAATCTCTTCCTTATCAACCATGGCAGCCAAAATGAGTATGAAAAACGTTTTCGAAATTATTATAGGTGCTTTAGTAGTTGCTGTAGTTTTTGTGTCTTTGTATTTTTTTTATAAATCCCACAACGAAGAATTGATGGAAGAGGAGGGATATAATATAAGCGCAAATTTTGATAATGTTGATGGGATAGATGTTGGTTCAAGAGTAAAGATCAGTGGTATAGTGGTGGGTAAAGTTAGTAGTATACATCTAGATGAAGCCAGTTACACGGCAGTTATTAGGCTTGTGATTAATAAAAAGATAAAATTACCCTCAGACACCTCTGCGCAAATACTTACAAGTGGCTTGCTTGGTGAAAAATATATAGGATTAATACCGGGGGCTGATAATGTATTTTTAAAAGATGGGGATTTGATTGAATTTACCCAATCTTCCATAAATTTAGAAAATTTAATTACTAAATTTTTGTTTAATGTCAAGGAAGATCCTTCTGTAGTTTCGTCTGAGGATGAGAAAGAAGATGGTGTGCAAAGTTATGTTATAGATAATGCAGATAAGGAAAGCAATATTAGCTAGTGTAATTTTTGTTACATATCACATTGCATCTTTTGCCCATTCACCTTTTGCTGTTCTTGATGAAGATGGGCATCAAGAGGCCAGGGAAGATATTGTCATATCCAGTGATGCTGTTTTAGAGGAATTTAGTTATGCGAAATTCAATGTCTTGGATTATGATCATGGGGAGAAGTTTGTTTTAGAGATAAAAAAGGGAGAGAGTTCTTATATAAATAAGGAGTCACGAGTTGTTTTGCGTTCTTGCGTCACTCAAAAAGATGATCTGTTTCATACCTTGTCAATAGCCTCTATCTCAGTATATAACGAGAAAAATAAAGAATTTGATTACACAATCTATTCTTACTATCCATCATTGTCCTTGCCGAAAATTGGTAATAAATTTCTTTACCTATCATCATGCTTAGAAAAAGATGATGAAAAATAGCTTTGTTTTAGAGCTTTTCTCTGATTAATTCACCTAGAAATTTTTGTTGTTGTGCAAAGAAGGTGGTGCTGCAAATTTCTAAATATTTACAATACTGTTAAGTTTATCTGTAAGACGCTAATTATTATTATTATAAACTAAAGTTCTTGCATAAATCAAAGTTTTGTAATATATTAAACAAGTAATTATTGTATGCAGTGGGTTAAAGATGGTAGATTTTCAGCAATATGTTGATCATTTTCTTGAAAAGCAAGATATATCTGAAGTCATTAATTCTACTTTTAGCCATGATAGGATTGTTAAAAAAAATTATTGATACCAAGCATCAGTTGATCTCAAATTCCAAAAGAGACTTAGGTGATTTAGCGCAGGATCTGGATTTATTAATAGACTCTTATTTCTCTAAATTTCTTGAAAAAAAATTAGGAATTAGTAATAAAGAGTACGTTAGTTTTTTAAGTACAGCGCAGGCGATAAAATTTGAAGAGAGTTTGAAATCATTCGATAATCTTAAATATCCCGCTTTAGAAAGAGAAAGTTTGGATCTGAAGTTAAACGAGACACAAGTTGCGGTATTCCTAGAGAAATCAAAACAAGATAATAAAATTATATCTAAGCAGATCAATGTCCTTCAAAAGAAGTCGCCAAATGCAGCTAATTTAAGTAATTTGATAGAAAATCAGAAAAGAATTGTTGGTAATATCGAGAGATTAACCAGTATAGCAAAAGGAGGAAGGGAAAGATTATTTTTCCCCATTTCCACCTCATATAAAACTTTATCTGAAGATGAAATTGGACTAATTCAAGAGCAAGCGCAAGGGACAAAAATTTATAAAACATTAAATGGAAACAAAGAAAGAGAATTAAAAGAAAGAAACCAAGTTCTTGAACAATATGAAAAAGTGGGTTTGTCACAAACTAGCTTAGATTCTATCCTTTGTAAGGATAAAAAACTTGAAGAAGCTTTACATAATAAGTTTATAGAGAAGATAAAAAAGATCTTAGACTTAGATAATCTTTCTCCTGAATTACAAGTTTCTCTACTAGAAAAAATAGAGGAAGTACAATTAAATCAAGATAAATTCAATGCTCAAGATGTTGAAGCGATATTAGCTAAGAGAGCTGTTGTTGAAAAAGGTTTGGATGATTATTACAAAGAGATTGGATCTAAAGAGACTTTAGAAAATAGAAATAAAGAAGCCTTAGGGATATTAAAAAAATGTCAAGATCAAAAGTATATTGCTTCCTGTCAGAAAAAATTTCTAGAAAAATTTTTAGAAAATTCTATTGATAATAGGGGACTTAATTTGTACCTAGGGAGATTAGAGAAAAGTAAAAATAAATTTTATCTAAATGAACATTCTGACGATATTTATGCATTAAAACGCTTCTCTTTTAAGACGAAAAATATTAAAAATTTTGATAAAATATTAAGCAAATTTAAAAATGCCACGGGCAAGATAAATGCTGGTCAATCTTTAGGATATGAAGAACAAATGACTCCGAAAGGATTTGGGATATTAAATGATCTAGCAGGATTAAATGATATGTTAATGAAATTTGAGAAATATGGAATAATAAGAGACGGGGGAGAATTAGAGGAATTACTAAAGCAATCAAGATCTGCTAAAGAAGTTGTAAATATAATACAAAATAAATTTATAGAAGGACAGGAGTATAAAGATGGGGACATCGTTATGTATGATTCTGACATACAAAATCAATTTTCAAATAAAACCCCTAAGCTTTTTTCTGAAGAATGGTTAACCAGAAATATAGTGGGTAAATATGGTCATGCTGCGCAAATCAACATTTCAGAAGAGGGCAATCCTAATTTATCACATGTATACGGAAACTATGAAAACAAGCAAATTAAGTTTCAGCAAGCGATGTTTTCCGATATTTATAGATTTGATGCTAGTAAATTACTTTCAAAAAAAGGAGTTGAGCAAGCTGAAAGTAAATTTGGAGATAAGTGGCGAGAAGCAATAAATGAAATATACCAAGATTCTCAAAACTATATATACAAACAAGGGGCAGAAAAAAGGTTTGATGATTTGAAAAATTCAGAAGATAAGAGGCTTGAATCAGGCAAGGCAGATTTTATGCCTTATGGGCACAAGACAAAGGAAGGGCAAGATTTCAAAGAATTAAGTGAGAAGTTTTATCATAAAGATGGAGCAGAGGTAGATGATAACATAATGATTTGTTCGGAATTTGTAACAAGATCTACTATAGCAAGCTTAGTAAAAACTAATGAAATGTTGCAAGAGAATCTAGGAATTGAAAATGCCTTGGATATTCCATTTTCTAAAAACGAGGATTTAAATAAGGTTCACACAAAAAGATTGATAGATAAATTAATGGAGAAAGAGTGCATAACTCAAGTTAGAAAACCAAATATACAGGTTATGCTATTTAAAGATCCTGAAAAATCTCATTATCAAACAGTGATGAAGATGACCAAGGTTGTTGAAGATCAATTAAAAGAATTTGATGACGGTAAAGTTTTGCAACTCACAGAGTCTTTGATTGATAAATTTTTAGAAACTTATAATAAACATAATCCGTCAGATGCTCTTGATGTTAGTTCTGAGCAAAAAGAAAATTTAAAAGATAAGCTCAGCGATGCAGTGCATGAATTGGTAGATAAATCACAGAAGATAAATGAAACAGAGAGTAGAAAAAATTTTATTGTTAGATGGACTAACGCTTTTGTTGATGGAATTAAAAGTTTGTTAGGCAAAAAAACAAGCAAAGAAGAAGCGCTAGAAAATGATATATCGCAAATTTCCTCAGAAATACGTGATGCTGCATTAAAAGAGCAAAAAAGCGATATTGCACCTAATTTTGTAAAGAAGATAATAAATGAGCATAATAGTTCTCGTGACCAAGCAAGAGTTTTTCATGTAGCAAATCTACGACTTGCATCTACAGGCAGTAAGTCTAGATTTTAATTTTCTCAAGGGTACTTACTTCTTGAGAGATATTTGCGTCGGCATTATATGAACATGAGCGATACAATGTACTGATCGACCATAGGCAAAGGCCTTAGTTCTTCTTTTTTTCAACAGCTTTGTTACTTAGATTATATAATTCTCTTTCTAGCTTATTCTTATCATTGATGTTCAAGTTGTCAACCGCATATGTCGCCACATTTGCTATTTTATATATAGTTTCTTCTGCTATTTCTTGTGTCTTAATAGGTCCCATAAAGTGTATTGTTTGCAGGTTATGTATCCTGTCCAACCCCTTGATCAGTAGAGCATCATAATCTGTTGCGTCGATTATTTTTTTCACAGATTCCCCGATTGTCAACTTGCTTTCTTCATGTTTCCTTGTTAGCAACTTCACTATTTCTGATATTCTTGGACTAAATTCTTTTTTTATCAATGTAAATGTGCAGTTACTGTCTTCAACCACATCATGCAAAATTGCCGCAACAATCATGTGTGTTTGAAATTTATAATCAGCTGTGAGCATGGCAACTGCCAACGGATGAGTATAATATGGCTCTCCAGATTTTCTCATTTGTCCATCATGACATTTCTTGGCAAATGCAATTGCCTTTTTCACAAGCTTGATATCCACCTTTTTCTTTGCGGTTCTATTGAGAGATTCTATCTTCTCCAGCAATTGTTTTGAATATGTACATTCGTTTTGATAAGGCTTATACTCCTCGCTTAATTCATAATTATAAACATAAGTGTCTTTTTCCACATCTTCATCTTTATATGGATAATGATGATAATTCCCCGTCTGGATTTCTAAAGTTCTGTAATAATATAATGCCCAGCAGTATCCTATGAATATTGGAGTGAATAGTATCAATAATGCAACAGAGCCAAAAGATTCAGTTAGATATATCAAACCAAAAGATCCTAAGATATAACCCAAAGGGTTGGCAAATCCGAATGTTGTGCCAATGATTGAAAATCTTT
Organism: Candidatus Midichloriaceae bacterium; assembly: GCA_965655955.1. Taxonomy (GTDB): domain Bacteria; phylum Pseudomonadota; class Alphaproteobacteria; order Rickettsiales; family Midichloriaceae; genus CBFHIH01. The sequence continues at coordinate 11,563 of CBFHIH010000020.1, forward strand.
TTTCTACGGGGAAATATTTATATTGAATGGCATCTAATGTGCCACATGTAGAAATGCAAAATATATAAACACTAAATTGCAAAAAAAGCATCGATGTGAGGTTTGTCACATTAGAGAGCCAAAAAGGTATGAATGGCAAAACCATAACAAAAATGGAGGCCATGAACATTGCCATTTTGATTGGATGAAATTTTTTTGCAAGCAATGCCACAACCAAAACAGTAAGGGCAATTAAAATAGATAATTTTAAATTTTGGTCAACCACTTGACCGGGAGTAAGGCCGAGGTTTTCTTTCATGAAATTGCCAAGATACACAAACGCAACAGAGAAGCCAATTGGTATGTGCAATTCAGTAAAGAAGAATGCCATAATGGATTTTTTATCCACTTTAATCCCCACTCTAGGCGCGACCCTTTTTTTATAGTCAACATACTCAATGCTTTCTCTCAATCTTGTCCTTGCGGCAAATCCAATTATGCAAATCACCAATCCCATTCCAAATGCCCACCGCCAGTTGATTCCTGTGTGCATTATTACCAAAGCGGCAGATAATGCAAAAAAATTACCCACTCTTGCTGCAAACACCACCACGCCAGACATCACGCACCTTGTTGGGACTTTTAAAATCTCAGTTATATATAACTGCGCTCCCATCAATTCTCCCAAAGATGAAAAGCCTTGGAGCATCCTAGATACAATAATCAGGATGCTAGCCACGATTCCAATTTCAGCATAAGAAGGGGTTAGCACCATAATAAGGCATGCTAAGGTCATAATGAAAGTGGTGATTATGATGGTGAATTTTCTGCCAACGTTATCACCAATTTTCCCTACAACATATCCAGCAATAGGACGTAAAAGATAGGTCGAGCAAAAAGCGGTTGCAGCAAGCAATTTGCTTGTTAAAGGATCAGTGTTTGGGAAAAATATCTCATTCAAAAGAACTGCCATGTGAACATACAAAGTAAGATCGAAATACTCGAGGAAGGTGCCGATAGACAGCAGACCGATAGCTTCTTTTTCTTTCATTGTTAAATTCTGCTTAGTCATGCTCACATAGATGTATATAACATGCATTAATTAAGTTCATAACATTTATTGATACACAACTGTTATTTCTCAATCAAAAGTTAATATTTTCTTAAGAAATATAGAAACTTTACTACTATAAAAACTCGCCTTTTTATCCTGTTGGGATCAGATAAATGAATCAGAGATTCTCACGACTTGAGAAAAGACATCGTTGCTGTCAAACTTAAAGATTCTAAAACCAGGGCTTTCATTGCTGAATCTATCATTTATTTTTGTATTTGGTGATTTTTTTGAGTTACATACATGTTGAAGGGGCTCCATAAAATTTCACACTATTAATTTCGCTATAATGTTCTTGATGGATGTGACCAAAAATCACGGCTTTGACTGATTGAGAATTTAAGATGATATGTTGAAATTCATCAAAGTTCTCTAAGATACATCTGTCCCATGTAATGATTGATGGGAATTGGGTGATGGTGCAGAACGACGGTCACTTTCCCATCTTTGCTTCGTTCTAAAGTAGATTTTAAAAATAACAATTCATTTTGCGCTAAATAGCCAGATGTGTGACCTGAATTGACAGAGTTAAGCAAGATGAGTTTCCATGAATTAGTCAGATTGATCACTTTATTGTGTATGACCAGGTTATTTTGTTGAAAGATTTTTGTGAGGTTTGCGATATGACCATGATTCCCAGGGATATGTCATATTTCTGATATTGAATTTTTCTAGATGCTTTAGTTTGGTCTTAAGATAAATCTTCTATAAGAAGCAGTAGATCGGGGAAGCAGTTTTTTTGATGATGAAGCTTTTTAGATAGCTGAGCGTGCTTAGGAATAATGCATTGCTATCAAATCCGTACCAAGTTTGTTTATTTGCAAACAGGTGAGTGTCAGTTAATTAGATTACCTTAGCTTTATTTTGCATTTTTCTAATAAGAGATTTGGTGGAGGCAAACGGATTCGAACCGATGACCCTCTGCTTGCAAAGCAGATGCTCTACCAACTGAGCTATGCCCCCATAAGAGATGTTGTAGAAGTGACAATAGTTTATTTCTCAAATTAAATCAAGCATGATTATCATTTATTGCAGGGCATTGCAAAATGATTTGTGTATTTAGTTAATAAAATCTGCGACAATTATACATATACCAAGAATGATAAAAAAAACACTATTTATCTTGCTGAATTTACTATCATGATTAGCAAAAGAGATTTTTAGGCTTACGATAGCTGGTAAAATAATTGCCAGCACACTTAGGCTAATTGCTGCAAAAGATAAAGCCTTGATAAATATATGTTTATTGAACGCATTGATCATAATTGGGGGTAAAAAGGTGATAAAGCAAATGACGGCTTTCTTGAGAAATGAGTCAGGGGTGGTATTGAGTTTTTCTCTAAAATAATCATATAAGCTAATGCCCACTCCTAAAAAAGAAGTTGCAATTGCCAACCAACTGAATAGCTGAGTGCTCATTGCTAGAATATGGCTTGAATTGAGAAGGTTTTTTATATGTAAATCACCGTCCATATTGGTTTGAGAGGTGACTGCGAAAGAGGATAGTATCCAAAAAATGTATATCATTAAGATTATTAAACTGGCATAAAAAAACGATCGCTTAATTTTTTTGAGGTCTTTATTTAAATATCTCATAATGACAGGTATACTGCCATGAAAGCCAAATGAGGTAAAAAAGACGGGTATGGCTTGGAAGAAATAGGTATTATTTACTTGAGCATTGTCGTTTGATAGTAAATTTTGCATATCCATTGCGGGTATAAAGCAGGCTATTATTACGCAAAACAATAATATCTTTAGTGAAAAAATTACACGATTGCCGATATCAGTGATCTTGATGTTGATGCTCATTAATAAAATCAAGAGCCCCACCATCAATATGCCAACATTTTTGTTGATGAGATCTACGCTTGAAACTTTAGAGAATTGTTCTTCTGAGATAGATAACAGCCCTGATATATATGCTGCAAGGAGGCTGTAAAACAAACTCACTATAGCAAGATCTGCAATTTTTGAAAAAAATGGCAAATTAGCCTTTTTGCATAATTCTGAAATTGAATAAGAGCTTGAATAAAAATTATTGATTTTTGCCATCAGGCATGCAGAGCTATAACCTATAATGCAAAGTAAAATCACTAAAGCCACACTTGCTGTGAGTCCAATTTTCATAGTAAATTCTGGCAAAGCGAGCATACTAGCGCCTATTGCAGTGCCAGCCACAATAAAGGTCGCACCAAGAGTTTTGTGTTTCATGTTAATAACTTTTATGACTCAAAAGGTCAGAGATTATTTCACATTTTAAAAAATTTGCAAATCCTGCATAATAAATTGGTGATAAAAACGCAATATACTGCCAAAAGCATATTGCGCTATAGATCGTTATAATTCTCCGTCTGTTGTTGATGTTGTGGATTTTAGTTCTTGAGGTTGATCCTCATCATAAGATCCATATACTGCAAGTGATACAGTTCCAGCTCCAATTGCTGCAACTGAAACATATGGATGAGCGGCTACAAAAGAAACGACTCCTTTTAATATCACCCCTGCGCCAGCAGTTAATTGAAAAATCTCTGGTAAAGTAGCGTCTTTCGGAAGTGATGAGCTTTGGCATTTTCCCTCTCCCTTCAATGTTTTGCAGGTGGTAGAATGGGCTTCGTTCAGAGACGAATGATAATCCAATTCTAACTTGTGAAGCAAAGAATTCGCATTTTTTAAGTGCACTTCAGCAACATCAAAAAGATGCTCTGCAGCCTTAAGAGTTTTTAATCCTTTTTGAAAGTTTTGTTTTGAAATAGAAGTACTGTTCATTATTGTATCCCAAGCGTAGGAAGCATAATGCTTTGCATTATCTACTAATTGATCGACGTTCATGAGTCCCCTTTTTTTAAATATTAAAAATCCACACAATCTTAATAAATCCTTAACACATTGTCAAATGTTAGCTTTAATACAAGTTGGTATGGCATAAAGGGGTTTTTATTGCGTAGATTGAGTTATAGTTGTATGTGTGATGAATAAATTGATGAAGCTAAGAGAGCGAATAATGCACAAGGTGATCTAGAAAGAAATGGATTGGTGATTAACGACAATGGTAATCAATATGTCGTGAAAAATATAGAGGATATCAAAAAATTAGAAATTGTGACCGGAGAGCAAAGGGATTATATATTGATGCATTTTCATGATGCTTGAGGCTGAAATGTGCAATCATTTTATTGCCAAAGGCGTTCATTTTGAATTTTCTAGCACTCAGATTGGCGATAACCCAGTTCAGGATTCATTGGATATTAACAAGGGTGCGGATGGATCTGTATCGGTTGTTTATAATAGGAAAAGGATCTATGGGATCAATCCAGGCGTTACTGATCTTGAGAGTGCGCATAAGATATTTGAAGGTGGCAGATTGGATCATGTGTATATTTCAACAAGCTCCGATTTGACATCATTAAAAGGTGAAGGGCTGGCTAAAGATTCGCTGCTTCCTGGTTTTAAATTGGATGTTACTATTGTGGATCATACAAATACTGGTGTTCAGTCAAAGATTTTTCCTAACGAAGAATTGATTGCAAAAGATGATGTGAATCAATCTTTGAGAAATTTTTTGATTCAGTCATTTAAAGATAGGCTTGATCAAAATCAAGAGGTTGTAGCAAGTAGAAAAGGTGAGGTGTCAAGATTGTTTGTTCAGACTTTTGATGTACTGGCAACGGATGATGTAAAAAGAAAAGCTCTTGATGTTGAAGCAAGGAAATTTGAAAGAGAGGTGAAGAATGGTTTGGGTGAGCTTAGAGTGTGGGAGGAGATAAAGCTTTATTTACAAGACTTTGTAG
>CBFHIH010000021.1:0-15909 GCA_965655955.1 Candidatus Midichloriaceae bacterium
AACCAGAAATTTACATCAATTTCGATCAGTTTAACGGGTCATCACAATACCACACTTATTTTCATAAAAGAGTACATATTATGGCTAATGGAGACATTACACATAGTCACGATTCTAATAGGGTATTTGGGAATATTAATGATGAAAATTTTAATGAAATCATTCGGTCAAATTCATTTCAGTCAATTTGGAAAGTAAAAAAGAATGAAATAGATGTCTGTAATCATTGCGAATTTGCCCCTGTATGCCAAGATAAAAGACCTTTAATTCGTCGGTCAGATGGCACTTGGTATTCTGAAATAGAATGTGAATACAATCCTTATATCAGCAAAGAAAAAAAAGATGAGAATTATCTGCAAAAAGCTCAAAACATTTCAAATGACGGAAACGAAGATTTAGAAAACAAAAAGCCTCAAGCAGCTTCCTTATTTGAAATACCAACATTTTTGCGGAATAGAAAAAAGCTTTAGTTCACTCAATCAGCGTTTGTTAAACATAAGAGCTTCTAATTCTCTCATACCGTCGATAAAATCGCTTTGTTCTCTTATATTTCTCCTTTGCAAAAAAGACGGTGGATTATTGTATATGCAAATATCCGATACTATAGAAAACACATTATCCGCTTGTAGCTTCCGCGCTATCAAAAAATATTCTTCCTGACGCTTCTTTAGCCACTGCTCAGTATGCTTTTTCCCACAAAACGATTCTATATTGCTCATTTTAGATTGAACGGTCACAGCACCATAAATCAAAGTATATAACCACCTCAACCTAATTCCACAAGATTGCTGATTTTTTGAGATTAAAGATCTTTCGAAACATATATCCAATGCCTCTTGAGTTAGTCCCAACCTATGCTTTTTTAATAACTCAGGCGTTATAACAGGCCCTTCACTTGACGACTTCTTAGGCCTACCTCTTTTTCTCCACATACTGAAAATCATTTGGTTATGTAACCAAGATTAAGATACAGTCAATATATCAGGAAGAGCTCAAATGACTTCCATCACAAAAAGGAGGTGTTGAAGTTTTCTTGCACATACAAAACAGCACAGTCTTATCAGATTCAGCGATATATCTAACAGGCTTCCTACCTTTATCATCAGACTTATGTGCCCCATCACACAAAGGATCTTTTTTACTCAACCCACAACTACACCACACATACAATTGATTTTTCTGCACGGAAAGCTTGAAAGCACCGTTTTCTTCCTTGATTTTCATGAATCAACATCTAAATAAATGAATTTTATATTGATTACCACACCAAGTAAAGTATGATTTTATGTAGAATAAAATAAAGAGCTTTCTATAATTACGTATATACGGATATTATATAAAGTGTGATTAATAACAAAACAAAATGATAAAACAAAAATTACAACAGGTCTTATCCTTATGCAACATCAATGCTTTAAAACAGCGATTTTTTGAGCAGATTGCAAAAGCAAAAGATTTTATCAAAGATATACAACTTAAGCTCAATGATCTATCAAAAACCAATTATGATTTGGGGATATATCATTTTTATGCAGGGAACATCAATGACTGTATTTTTAGATTTAAGTTATTAAAAAAATTTACAAAACATTGCCCTCAAGATGTTTCTTTTTTCCTAGGCAGATCATATATGCAGAAAAACAACATTGATCGAGCAGTGCTGTGTCTAGAAGAATATATAAATAGCACAGATGAAACTTTCTGTGAAGAAGCGCAATATTGCATGAATGTAATAAAAACTAAATTTAAAAAAATTGACTTAATTCCTGATACAATCATCAAGCAACATATAAATAGTTACTATAAAACAGATAAAGGATTGCTAGCTCAGATAAACGCAGAAAAAAAATCTGTGACACAAACTCTTCAAGACATTGAGAATTTACTCAAAAATTTAGATAAAACATTTGATTATAACATACTAGATCTAGGAGCTGATTTTGGAATTATTCCTCGCAACTTAGCAGAAAAAAAGTTAACCAAAAACATATTTGGCATAACGACTTCAGAAAAAGCATTGGAATACTGCAGAGAGCTCAAGGTGAATGCTTTGCCAGTTTATACAAAACTCAAGAAAGAAAAATCTCTTGAATCTATAAGTAACAAAACAGAAAAAAACGATGTTTTTGATCTGATCATTTGCAACGACTATCTACTTTTTCATAGAGATACATCCCCTCTTTTCAAAAAATTAAAAGATATTTCACATAATAATTCCGTCATACTATTAAAATTTCTTACTCAAAACAACGTTGAGTCTAAATTTGAGCCACAACTGGAATCCTTTTCGTTCCAAGAGAGATATATCGAAGATCAATGCCAAAAAAATAATTTTCTTGTGGTAAAAAAATCCTCCAATCCTGTGGCATCTAAGAATTCAATAGGATTATCTCTTGCTATTTTCCTCATCAAACATAGCAACGATGCTTGATAAAATTGCATATATCTTAATATGCATCATTTTAATTTCCTATACATGCCTTGCTGATGACTATTTGGAAGAAAATTTTGATTTATATCCAGAGTCTCAGATTCAAGATCCTTATGAAAAGTTCAACAGAGTTATGTTCAGCACTAATAAGATATTAGACAAAACATTGCTCATCCCAATAGCCAGCATATATACAGCAGTGACGCCATATCCTATCAAACATGGAGTGAGAAATTTTTTATCTAACTTATTAGAACCTCAAACCATCTTATATCGATCCATAACGTTTGACAAAAAGAGGGCTCTCACCTCTTTTTTTCGCTTTATTATAAATACAACATTTGGGATCTTTGGCACATTTGATGTTGCAAAGCATATGGGATTGAAAAGCAATACCATGACCTTCTCACAAGTATTATCAAAATATGGTGCGAAAAACGGACCATATTTAGTCCTTCCACTTATAGGTCCTTCGAATATAAAAAATGGCTTTGGCTATATCATTGATTTTTATAACAACCCCATAAGATTATCTACATCTAAGAACAAGGATAAATTTGAGATTGGAGAATATTCACTACGAATAATATCAAAAAGATCCTCTTTATTATCTCAATCAAAAATGCTACAAGATGTGGCAATAGATGAATATGCGGCAACAAGAGATTTATATTATCACTATAATATGTTTTACAGCTGTGTTTCTTACAAACGCCACAGAAAAAGATGAGGTAAGGTTATTCGTAAATAACACATCAAAAAAAATTATCTCGGTTTTAAAATCCAATTTTAACGACCCTCTCAAGGAAAAAGAACTGCAAGAAATATTTTTTGATACAGTTGATACAGATTGGATGGGAAAATTTATTCTTGGAATTGATTATAAAAAGCTTACCCCTGAGATATCTGCAAAATATCTTGCTGCATACAAAAATTTCCTTTCTATAAAATATGCTTCAAAATTCACTGAATATAATGGCCAAGGATTTTATATAGAAGATATAAAACAACTGTCAAAATCTCATATCTTAGTCGTTACAAAGGTCAACTCTAAAAACAACTCTGGCAACCACATAGAAATCTCCTATAGAATAAAACCAGATCCTCATCATGGCTTTAAGGTTATTGATATTGTAGCAGAAAAAATAAGCCTGATTATAAATCAAAAATCTGAATTCTCATCTGTGATTAAGCAAAAAGGTATAGATTTTTTAATACGCCAACTTGAACAAAAAGCTCTAAAAAAGTAAGGCGCTTCAATGAAAATAAGCATATGCCAAGTCAAATCAAGATTAGGTGGTATAGAGCATAATTATCAGTTAATAGCAAAAAATTATTGTGCAGCAACTAAAGAGAGTTCTGATATAGCAATATTCCCAGAACTAGCATTAACAGGATATGACTTAAAAGATCTTGTGTCTCATAGAGCTTTCTTAAATCACGTTGAGCATTATAAACAAAAAGTTGTAGAACTCACAAACAACAAAGGATGTGCATTATTACTCAGCATACCTTGTTTAGAAAATGGATATATTTTTAATAAAGCCATTCTCATTGAAAATGGCGAGGTTATAAAAAAAATTTGTAAATATGACCTCCCAAATTACGGAATATTTGATGAAAAAAGAAACTTCTCTTCAAATGAGCAAATCAACCGTTTGATAAATTTTAGAGGCAAAGACATATTAATCTTTATATGCGAAGACATGTGGAATAAATCCTTTGTGGATTCATTATTACAAAAACACAAACCTTCATTGATAATTTCCATTAACGCATCTCCTTATGATACAACAAAATGTGAGATACGACTTTCAAAAGCGAGCTATATTTCAACAACCTATTCTATTCCTGTAATTTACGCTAATTCAGTTGGTGGACAAAATGAACTTGTGTTTGATGGCGGAAGCTTTGTGTTAGACAACTCTGGCAAGTATGCAATCCCACCTGTTCAATGGAAAGAAGAAATCATAACTTTTGATGTTAATAACTTAACAAGCACTCAATATAACAAACCTTCAGCATCTTCACAGATATATCAAGCACTTATACTTTCAATCAAAGATTATATGGAGCAATCTTATTTCACAAAAGCAGTATTAGGGTTATCAGGAGGAATAGATTCAGCTTTAACTGCAGCTATCTTATGCGATTCTATTGGAGTTGAGAATGTACGAATGCTGATGATAGAATCAGAATTCACAACACAGGAAAGCATAAACGATGCCGCTCTTTTTGCCAAAAACATAAAAAGCTGTAATTTTTCTTCAATAAAACTCAATGATATATACAGCTCATTTGAGTTAGCTTTATTGCCAATGTTTAAAAATTGCACACCTGATCACACTGAAGAAAACCTCCAGGCCAGAATCAGAGGTGTTATACTGATGGCTATTTCCAATAAATTCAATGAATTATTGATCTCAACATCAAATAAATCCGAATCAGCAACTGGATATACCACTCTCTATGGAGATATGTCAGGAGGATTCTCTATTTTAAAAGATCTATATAAAACTGATATATACGCTCTTTCTAAATGGAGAAATGGCAATATACCTCCAAACAGCAGAAATAAGATGTTAAACGTTATTCCAGAACAAATCATTAACAAAGCTCCCAGTGCTGAATTGCGGCATCATCAAAAAGATTCTGATTCTCTCCCACCATATGAAGTCTTAGATAAAATACTTTATTTGTTAATAGAAAAAGATATGCCAATAGCCGATGTTGCTAAAAAGCTTTCCATCAAAAAAAATCTAGTCTGCAAAATAAAGAAAATGCTCCAACACAACGAATTCAAAAGATATCAATCGCCTATAGGACCAAAAATAAGTATAAAATCCTTATCTTCAGAAAGAAGATATCCAATCATCAATCACTTTAAAGAAGTATAATGAAATATTTATTGAACCATTCCTTTGATCTTGCTCACAACTGCAAAAAGTCCATTACTTCTGCTTGGGCTCAGATGATCTTTTAGGCCTAATGCTTCAAAAAATTCTGAAAAATTTATTTGCATAATTTCATCACTATTCTTACCAGAAAACACACGCATAACTATAGCTAAAAGCCCTTTGACTATAATTGCATCGCTATCTGCATAAAATTTCCTCTTATCACCCTCTTCTTTATGCATTAACCAGACTTTGCTGACGCATCCAGAAACTAAATTTTGAGGGATTTTATATTCTTTCTCCAAATAAACATCTTTTCCCATTTCAATTATATAACTATACTTTTCCTCCCAACTCTTAAAATAAGAAAACTCTTCTAAGATTTCTTGCATTTCTTTTGTCATTTATATTGCAAAAAAGTTTTATTTGCATTATTAGTACTAAATTGGTACTAATTAATTCCATAACAAGAGATAACCTATATGACTTTTAAAGTAAATAGATTAACTGATTATGCCACAATTATCATGTCCGTTATGATTAAAAACTCGGAAACATTAATGAGCGCCAAATCTATAAGCAACTTAACAAAAATACCAGAAAGCACAGTTGTGAAACTTCTTAAGATGCTTACCAAAGGAAATATCTTAAAATCCTATAGAGGTAATTTTGGAGGATACAAACTTTCAAAGAATACTGACAACATCACTTTATTTGACATTATCTCTGCAATAGAGGGACCTAAAGATCTGATATGCTACACCGAGTGTAAGCACTTAGATAATTGCAAAGTCAAGGACGGCTGGACCAGCTTAAATAGGATGTTTTTTGGCATAGTGAAAAATCTCAAAATAACCGATTTTTTAGAAGGCAATATTCAAATACATTCATTATGAAAGAAATAGAAAAAAATCTTCAAGAACAAGAATACAAATATGGCTTTTCGACTAACATAGAAAGTGAAAAGCCTGCAAAGGGACTGAACGAAGATATAATAAGGTTTATTTCAAAAAAGAAAGAAGAACCTTCTTGGATGCTTGAAAAGAGGCTTTTAGCTTTTCACACATGGCAATCGATGAAAGAGCCTTCTTGGGCAAATGTTAGTTATCCCAACATTGATTATCAAGATTATTACTACTATGCAGAACCCAAAAAGAAGAAGATGTTAAGCAGCATGGATGAAGTTGACCCAGAAATATTAAAAACATATGAAAAATTAGGGATTCCACTCCATGAACAACAAGTGTTAGCAGGAGTGGCTGTTGATGCAGTTTTTGATAGCGTATCTGTTGCCACTACCTATAAAGACAAATTAAAAGAGTCGGGCATAATCTTCTGTTCAATATCTGAAGCAATCAGAGAATATCCCAATATAGTTAAGAAATATTTTGGTTCTGTTGTTCCTCATTCAGACAATTATTTCGCAACACTAAATTCAGCGACATTTAGTGATGGCACATTTGTCTATATCCCTCCATATGTTAAATGCCCAATGGAGCTTTCTACTTATTTCAGAATTAATGAGGCAAAAACAGGACAATTTGAAAGAACCTTGATTATTGCAGACAAGGGAAGTAGTGTAAGTTATCTAGAAGGGTGCACAGCCCCAACGAGAGATGAAAACCAGCTACATGCCGCAGTGGTTGAGTTAGTTGCTTTAGAAAATGCTAACATCAAATATTCAACAGTGCAAAATTGGTATCCAGGAGATACAAATGGCAAGGGTGGAATATACAATTTCGTCACAAAAAGAGGATTATGCAAAGGTAATAATTCTAAAATTTCTTGGATTCAGCTCGAAACAGGATCTTCCATCACATGGAAATATCCAAGCTGTGTTTTAAAAGGTGATAATTCTGTGGGAGAATTTTACTCAGTTGCAGTAACAAATAATTATCAACAAGCCGACACTGGCACAAAAATGGTTCACATAGGCAAAAACACCAAAAGCACAATAATCTCAAAAGGAATCTCTGCCAGCAAAAGCAAAAACTCTTATAGAGGTAAAGTGAATATTTTAAATACAGCAGAAAATGCTCGTAATTTCACACAATGCGACTCTTTGCTAATTGGAGATCACTCAACTGCAACAACAATTCCTTATATTGAGGCAAAAAACAATACTGCAAACATAGAACACGAAGCAACCACTTCAAAAATAAGTGAAGAGCAATTACATTATTGTTTGCAACGAGGCATCAGTGAAGAAGAGGCAATATCCCTAATAGTGAGTGGCTTTTGCAAAGAAGTGTTCAAAAAACTGCCTTTAGAATTTGCAGCAGAAGCAAAAGCTTTGTTAAGCATCAGCTTAGAGGGATCAGTAGGATAATAATAAAAACAAATTTAATATGTTAGAAATTTCCAATTTAAAAGTTCTTACGCAAGATAAGAATATAATCAATTCGTTGAATCTCACAATAAATAAAGGCGAAATTCATGCAATCATGGGACCAAATGGCGCTGGAAAAAGCACTTTAGCTAAAATTATTTCAACTCCCGATGGATATGAAATTGCAGATGGATCAATAAGATATTTTAAAGAAGACATAGCGGATTTTTCAATTAATGAACGTGCTAATAAAGGAATTTTCATGGGATTTCAACACCCCATTGAAATTCCTGGTCTAAGCTGGAATACTTTTTTAAAAGCAATTGTGAATGCGAAAAGAATATATAACGGAGAAAAAGAAATATCTTCAGTTGAATTCATAAAAGAACTTAACAAATACATAGATTTATTAAAAATAAATCCTTCTTTGATAGATAGATCAGTTAACGAAGGTTTTTCAGGAGGAGAAAAGAAGAAATTTGAGATACTACAAATGCTATTCCTCAAACCCAACCTGATAATTTTGGACGAAATAGATTCTGGGTTGGATATCGATGCATTAAAAATCATCACAGAGAATATTAATAATTATCATAATAAGCAAACCGCTATCTTAATCATCACCCATTATCCTAGAATATTGCAATATCTAACGCCTAGTTTTGTACATATTTTTCACAAAGGTAACATAGTGAAATCTGGTACAATGGAATTAGCAAACACCTTGGATCAAAAAGGCTATGATGCTTTTATAACACATGAGTCAAAATAGCCATGCAAAACCAAAAAGCAGAAGCATTGATAAGAGCAATTGATATACCATCTAATAAAAACGAAAAGTGGCGATATTCTGATCTTAAATTGTTAACAGAATGTCAAAAAAACATATCATCTCATCAACTAGAAAAAACCGAACATGGCGATAAACTAACTTTAAAGGAAGAACATCACCATATAGTTTTTATAAATGGAGAATTAAATACCAAATTGTCTAATTTCCCTCAATGCATAACAATAAATCATCGGGACTCTGTTGATTTAAAAAATGATTTTGATGAACAGTTTGAAGTTTTACATGCATACAAAAACACTGACAGAAATATTGAAATAAACATCTCGTTAGAGTTAACGCAACCTATTGAAATCACGCACTTGGTTACAAATAAGCATTTTGCGCAATCTTGTCGATTCAATATCTCTCAAAATGCAAAAATCATAGAAAATTTCATAGGAGAAGGATGCTTATTTCTAAATTATGTAAATAATTTTTTGATCAACAAAAATGTCGATATATGTCATATTAAGCACACCAAAAATTTATCCAACTTCATTTACTCTTCTCAAGTTAATTGCGAAAATAACGCACAATATAGCCACTATACTTCAAACTCAAAATTGTGCTCATATAGGGAGAACATCCTTTGCAATTTAAAAGAAAAGAGTGTCGCAGAAATCTTTGGCATCAATTATGGAAAAGAAGAAGAAAAATATGATACTCTGATTGAGATGCGACACCTTGAAGATAACACAAAAAGCACGCAACACTATAACTGTGCTTTTTCTGACAACTCGCATGGCTCTTTTTCTAGCTGCGTTACAATTCCAAAAAATATTCAAAACGCACATTCTAAGCAATTGAATCACAATATCCTAATCAGCAAGAAAGCAAAGGCTTTCTCCATACCAAAGCTTGATATAAAATCTCAAAACGTTTCTTGTTCTCATGGAGCAACAGTTGGGAAACTTGATATAGATGCCAAGAATTATCTGAAATCACGAGGATTAGAAGAAGAAAAAGCTGTTGAACTCATACTAAACAGCTTTCTTTGCTCTGTGTTTTCTAATAAAGATTTAAATCAAGCAGAGTATACAAAATTAACTACATACAAATGATTCATCCGCCTTATAAAAGTAACTTCCCGTTTTTTCAAAATAATCCTCATGTAGTTTTTTTAGATTCTGCGGCCAGTGCGCAAAAACCAAAATGTGTCATAGACAAGCTGGTTCATATTTATAGCACTAATTACTCCAATATTCATAGAGGATTATACAGCACAAGCTCTGCTCTGACAGAAGAATATGAAAATGCCAGAAAAATAATTGCCGAGTATATAAACGCTCCTTCTGAAAAAGAAATCATTTTTACAAGAAATGCCACTGAATCCATCAATCTAGTTGCAAGCTGCGTTGCAGATTCACTCCAAGATAGTGATGAAATCATTATCTCTGTCATGGAGCATCACTCAAATATAGTACCATGGCAACAGTTATGCCATAAAAAAGGAGTACAATTAAAAATCGTCTATTTACTGGAAAATGGGGAATTAGATTATCAAGAATTAGCATCTTTGATCAATAAGCGCACAAAATTAGTTGCCCTAACCCATATGTCAAATGTCACTGGCTCTATTGTAGATATTAGCAAAGTGAAGAAAATTATTGGAGATAAAGATATACTGTTGTTGCTTGACGCTTGCCAAAGCATTGCTCATATGAAAATTGATGTCAAGGAATTAAAATGTGACTTTTTGGCATTTTCATCACACAAGCTATATGGACCAACAGGAGTGGGAGTTTTATATGCCAAACAAGACATATTAGATAAATTCAATCCTTATCAAACTGGTGGGGCTATGGTGGATCAAGTTTCATTGCAAGAAACAACTTTTCAACCATCACCAAATAAATTTGAAGCAGGAACACCGGCAATAGCAGAAGTCATCGCTTTTAAAGAAGCCGTCAAATATCTCAAATCCTTAGATTTAAAAAGAATATGGCAAAAAGAAGAAGAGCTAATTGAGCTATTTAAACTTGAGCTCAAAAAACTCACTAACTTTAAGTTAATATATTCCAATTCAAATAAAGGCATCGCTTCTTTTACACATACCAAGTTTCATCATTCAGATATAGGAATGCTTTTAGATAAATATGGCATTGCCATAAGAACAGGGCATCATTGCGCCCAACCACTCATGCATTTTCTCAACATCTCAGGAACAGCACGAGTTTCCGTTGGAATATACAACGATATATTTGATATAGAAAAAACCCTAGAAGCGCTTTATAAGATAGATAAGCTATTTTAAATTTTCTTAAAAACCAATGTTGAATTAGTCCCACCAAACCCGAAAGAATTTGACATCACATAACCCACCTTCTTCTCTTGAGGAATATGCGGAACAAGGTTTATTCCTTCACATCTTTCATCAGGGTTATCAAGATTTAATGTCGGAGGCAAAACACCTTCTTTCATAGCAAGTAAAGAAATAATAGCCTCAACACTACCAGCAGCACCTAACAAATGCCCAATAGAAGATTTCGTTGATGATATGGCAAGATTTTTCACATCATCTTTAAAAACAGCTTTAATTGCATTTAATTCCAAAATATCGCCAGCTGGAGTGGATGTCCCATGAGCATTGATATATCCAATATTACTTGGATCCACTTTTGAATTTTGAAGCGCCATATTCATAGATGATATAGCACCCTGCCCTTCAGGATGTGGCGCTGTAATGTGATAAGCATCACCAGACATACCATATCCCACCACCTCTCCATAGATCTTTGCACCTCTTTTTTTCGCGTGTTCATAATTCTCTAAAACCACCACACCAGATCCTTCTCCCATCACAAACCCATCTCTGTCTTTATCCCAAGGTCTAGATGCCTTTTCTGGGGTGTCGTTATAGTTTGTAGACAATGCTCTTGCAGCTGCAAATCCAGCCATTCCTAACCTACAAATAGCCCCCTCAGCACCACCACACACCATAACATCTGCATCATTATCTCTTATGATGCGCATTGCATCACCTATTGCATGGGTGCCTGTGGAACAAGCAGTGACCACTGAGTGGTTAGGACCTCTGAATCCATAAAGCATGGATACATGTCCAGAAATAAGGTTTATTAAGCTTGCAGGGATAAAAAAAGGACTGATTCTTCTCGCTCCTTTCTCATGCAAGATATTCGCATTATTCTCTATTGTAGACAATCCACCTATACCAGACCCTATCAAAACTCCAGTACGGGCCTTGTTTTCTTGAGGCAAATCCGCAATTCCAGAATCATTGATTGATTCTTGGGCTGCTAAAAGACCAAAATGAATAAATTTATCCATTTTTTTGATTGAATTCTCACCAATAAGAGACTTTAACTGCTCATAAAAGGTAGATTGTTGGATAAAACCTGCTATTTTACATGACAGATCAGAGACATCAAATGGGCCATCCCTTAGGCTTTTTATTCCAGATTTTGAAGCCAAAATTTTTCCCCAATTACAAAGAGCACCTACTCCTAATGGACTAATAGCTCCCACACCAGTTACCACAACCCTTATCATAGATCTTGATTACTCAGTTTTAGAAAGCGTTTTCTCTATATAATCTACTGCATCTTGAATGGTAGAAATCTTTTCTGCTTCTGTATCTTTTATTTCTATCTTAAACTCTTCTTCAAATGCCATCACTAGTTCAACTATATCTAAACTGTCTGCTCCTAGGTCTTCTCTGATTTTGCTATCCATTTTTAACTTGGAAGTGTCTTTGTTTAATTGTTTATCAATTACCTTTAACACCCTATCTTGTACGCTACTCATATGATGAATACCTTTTTACATTGTAGTCTGTGTTTAATATCACAAACATTCGCTAATTTCAAAAGATTAATTCATCAATGCGAAAAAGAACCGCTCTATCCAAAAAAGATCTTATAAAAAGATGTTTATATTCAAGACTTTTTATCATACAATTATGCTTTGATGTCTGTTAAATCTTTTGCCTATGAATACGTTAGAGCTTTGGTGCTTGTTAGGAACGCTCCTTTTGTCTATTGGTGGCATGTTAGGAAAACATAGATTTATCTTATCTGGATTATCAGCTTTCATGGTGGGAATCGCAACTATGTATAATATGTGCGACCTGCAACAATGGTATATACAACTAATTTTTTTCGCTTTAATATTTGGATTGTTGAGCCTCCTGCTCTCAAGACCAATCGCTTACCTAAAGCAATCTGCAAAAGACACCAACTTAAATGATGTTATTGGCAGCATTGCTACTGTCTTCGATAATACGATTGAAGCTGGGAAAATAGGAAAAATAAAATACTCAGGAGCAATTCTCAACGCTCAACTGTTTCACAATGAAGATAACACCGCAAAAAAAGGAGAGAAAGTAAAGATAATGAATGTAAAGGGAAATATTTTCTTTATAAAAAGACTTAACTAGTGTAGTTTTTCAATATCAAATCGGAAGGGTGGCCGAGCGGCTTAAGGCGCACGCTTGGAAAGCGTGTTTACCTGAAAGGGTAACAAGGGTTCGAATCCCTTTCCTTCCGCCATTTTTATCATTCTCATTTTATCATTCTCATATTCATTAGCCATTATTCATACTCAAATATCTATTGATTCAAACATCAATCAAGAGTAAGAACAAACTATAGGTTGAATTAAGCAAGAGGAAAATGGAAGATTTGGAATATTTTGAATCTTTACTGGACAAAGAGTTAAAAAACACTGGCAAATACCTAAAAGCGTTCAAAGAAAGTGCGTTATCCACATTAGCAATCACAGGTGCATTTCTCAAAGGACACAGCCACAGACTAGATCATCAGAACGCACAACTCAATACCTTTGAGGCTTTCCAGCAAGATTCTTACATCCTTGGATTAACCAAAGCATTATGCAAAGCCTCTGAACCTCTTTTTAGCTTAAGCTGGTTCATAAGCTTCACATTCAAAGAGTGGAACCTATTCAAAAAAGTATGCGAAGATTCAAAAGAAAAAAGAAGCATTTATGATGATCTTATAGAAAAACATATAGAAATCGATTTTTTACACAAAACTCTTAATTTTGCCATAGGATTCACAGAAAACACCATCAGTCTGGGGTTAGAAATCCACCCCATAACTAACTGGCTGCTTGCTCAAGTGACAGGCAACTACTCTTATGAAACATATAACAATCTGGGGCAAGCATCTGCCAAAGCTGTGTGCAAGATACTCCCAGAAACAAAATCCCTTATAACTCAAAGCCTCAACGAAACAGCTGGTGAAAGAACAGAAGACCCTATCTATCAAGCGCTTCAAAAAAATCTATCGTTAGCATATGCTTATCATGAAGAAATCTGCGATAAAACTCATAAAGTTGCCACAGATTATGATGCTTATTTTGACGAAAAAATTGAAGGCTTCAAAGATTTTATCGATCCAGTTATTTCATCAGTCATTGAAAATCTCTATATACCCGTCTTGGAAGTCATGTATAAAGACCCTCTTATAAAACAAACGCTTGAAACATTGATGCCAGAACAAACTCCACCAGAACCGCACCCAGATTTATAGCTAAATTGCAGATTTACATCCATGCACTAAAAACGCAGCAGAGCAATAAGAAAGTGGGAGGAAAATCCCCCCCTTCTTCATCGCATTGCAATTTCTTAAACACCAAAGTGATATCTCACACCAAAATTTAAGCTATGCGCAGAAATTCTGAATGATTTTGGATTAGGCAAAGGAATAGAGAGGTCTTTTACACCTGCTCTTTTATATGTTTGTTGAAAAAAACCTTTTGCTTTGCCATAATTTTGGAATTTATAACCAAAATCCAAAGCAAAATTATCATTGAAAGCATAAGAAACGCCAGCCATCAAGGAATATGAAAAGCCATTAGATTTTTTTGCTTCAAACACCTCTTTACCAGCTTTTGTTTCCTTAACAGCATTTTTTGGTAAAATTTGTGCCATGCCAAGCCCAAAACCAACATATGGCGAAACACTCAGTTTAACAGGCAAATCAAAATAAGAATTCAACATCAAATGCTGAACCTTGATTTTTTGCCTAAACTTTATATCGGTGCTACTGATAGTTTTATTAACGCTATATCTCAAATTTTCCACCCTGCCATAAGACAATTCATTTCTAACAAAAGGCAGAAACTTCCCGCCCACTGCAACAGAATAACTCACAGTGTTTTTGAAACCTTTTTTATCACTCAATTTATAAAAAGACTGATCACTTTTCACTTCATTGCCAGGCATCAAAAAGCCGACATCTGCCTTGCCATATAAATCCAAAGCCGAAGCATCAGCAAACGTCCCAAACAAAGGCAGGGTCGCCAAAATTCTCAAACCATTTTTTTTTAGCATTTTCATTAACCATTAATTATCACATATACCAAGATACAAACAGTCAGCGCTCTGAGAAATATTATCTATATCACCTGAAGTTTCAATAGTATGTTGCATTTGCACAATTTTCTGAGGCGTTAAATCTGGAGTTTGATCCATATTTTTAACATTAGCAACAAAACTAATAGTTTCTTCAGCGACTTTGTCGATTGTTTTTTCATCCACTTTGACATTTTCTCCAGAGTCTTTCTTGCTTTTGAAGCTTTTGGTGTAATATTCCTCAACAGCTTTTTGCGCCTCAGCAACTTTTGCTTTTTGCTCAGGTGTGTAAGAAGGGTTATCTTTCTCAATCTTCTCAGCAACTTTGGCAGTGATAGACTTCACTTCTTCAACTTCCTTCTTGATTGCTGCTGGCACATCATCATCCTTCTTTTTATCATCACCAGAATCATTTTTCTTAGGATCAGGCTTAGAAGGAGTAGGAGTAGGTTTAGGATTATTACCACCACCAGAACCTCCTCCTGTTCCTCCTCCCCCACTAGGCGCAAAAGTTATGGCATTACAGTTTATTGAACTAACATCTGCAATCGACTTATCAAAATCAGCAGCTTTGCAAGTCAATTGAGTGCCATTCGTCTGATCTATAGTAGGAGCTTGCGCAGTGCCACCGATCTTCACAGCATTAATCAAACTCGCTAATTTATCTGCATCTGTGATACTGCTGAAATCACCTTTCTCTATCGTGATTGTTTTCCCAGTGTTATCTACTTTCGGCTTTACAGAAAGATCTAAAGGGTTAGTGCCTTTAATTACCTTCACTTTATATTCAGTGCCACCTATATCCACCTTCGCCACTTCTGCACTGTTTCCAGCAGTTAAGCCTTGAACCTCTGCCCACACTGCATTCTTCAATCCTGTCACAGCATTGCATGATGTCAAACTATTTGCATCATACCCTTTGTCAAAATCACCAACATTAGAGCAATTCAACTGAACGCTTGACCCAGAATCATATTTAGGCTCTTGCGCAATGCCACCAATCTTCACACCCTTAATCAAATCCGCTAATTTATCTGCACCTGTGATAGTGCTAAGGTCTTTTAACTTTATAACAATATCTTTGCC
>CBFHIH010000022.1:0-15769 GCA_965655955.1 Candidatus Midichloriaceae bacterium
CTATGATTCTTGTTTGGTGCTCTTTTGTTAATTTTAAGAGGGCATTCGGAATTATATGGTTTAATATAGCGGATCCTTGACTTCCCCCTATCACTAATATTCTTAATTTATTATCGTGATGATTGGTTTTGACTCCTATATGATTAATGACAGACCGTCTGAGTGGCAATCCAGAAAATATAACTTTTTTTTTATGCTTATTAAGTATTCTTCCAGTGTCTTCAAAAGATGTGAATAAGTTTTGTGCAAATCTAAGAAATATTTTATTTGTTAATCCTAGTAGCTTATTTTGTTCATGAAGAATAAATGGGATTCTTAAGATCAAGGCACTTAATATTCCCGGAATGGATGAATAGCCACCAAATGCAATCAATACTTTTGGTCTATTTTTTAAAAAAGAATATGATATTTTAAGGGTATTTAAGAAGATAGAAAAGCAAAGTGTTAATTTTTGGAACAAACCTTTGTTTGCGAGAATGAAGTTGATTGTGTAACAATTATTTTTGAAAGCTATATTTTTTAAGTGATGAGAAGTTCTTGTGTCACTTATAAAAATAAAATCGCGTTTTGTTACAAATAAGCATTCTGCCACTGCTTCTGCTGGGAAAACATGACCGCCTGTGCCGCCAGAGATTAATGCTATTTTTTTTTTACAATCAATATATGTCATGCTGATCTATTTCTTTTATTAAGGCGATGAAATCTTTGGCTTTTTTAAAGTCCATATACACAGATGCATATCTAACATAAGCTACTTGATCGATGTTTTTTAGTTCATTCATAACTAAACTACCAATCACATGTGATGTTACTTCTCCTTCACCATATTTTTGGATTTTTTTTATTATACTAGAAAGGGTAGATTCTAGTTTTTCTTCTGGTAACTCTCTTTTTCTCAGCGCTATTTCTAAAGATCTTAATATTTTTTGTGAATCAAAGGCTTTGATTTTCCCATCTTTTTTGATAACTTTTATTTCATTAAATTCAATTCTTTCATAGGTAGTGAATCTTGCTCCACAGTTTGAACATATTCTTTTGCGTTTTATTGATGCACCATCATTTGATGGTCGAGAATCTTTGACGTTGCTATTTATGAAATGACAAAAAGGACATTTCATTTGTGAATCCAGAGGAACAAAGATTCTGTTAGATATTTTTCTAAAGCATCTACAGAAATTTTTTTAGAATAGTTAATGTTTTCCGGCACTTCTATTTCTACACTACCGTTAACGGCAGACCTATTGCCAATTATAATTTTAATAGGTATTCCTATCATATCGATGTTGAATAATTTTTTGCCGACGCTTAAATCCTCATTATCGTATATGACGTCATTAGTTTTAGACTTCACTATTGCATAAGCTTTCTCGGCTATTGAGTGACACTCAGAGTTTTTCGGATTTAAATTAACAACAGCTATTGAGAAAGGCGCAATTTGTTTTGGCCAAAACATTTTATTGTTATGATATCTACATTCTATCATTGCTGCAAGTAGCCGTGAAATACCAATGCCGTAACATCCCATATAAGGGTATAATTTAGAGGCTTGGCTTAATTGATAAAAATAAGAAAGAGATTGTGTATACTTCGTTCCAAGATCAAATATATGAGCAACTTCTATACTATTTGAGCATTCTATGTCCTTTTTTTTAATAGTTGATATTTGATGATGATCGTCTTCCACGGCATAATGTTGCATATAATCTGCTAAGTGGATATAAGGTTCTTTAGCGCAAAGTTTCAGAGATGATTCGTCAAAATATACTTTGCTTTCACCAAAGGGGCTTAGAACGTGAAACTCATTACTGAAATCACCCCCCATTGCTCCTGTGGGCGCTGAAACAGCAAGCACTTTTAATCCTAATTTTCTGAAAATTTTCAGATAAAGATTAAACATTTTTTCATAAGAATTTAGAGATTCTTTTTTGGTGGAGTTAAAGCTATAAGCGTCTTTCATGACAAATTCCTTTGCGCGCATGACGCCGTGCCTAGGTCTAATCTCATCTCTAAATTTATGTGTAATTTGATAAAATATTTTATCTAGATCTTTATATGATTCAGAGAGCTTTTTGAGCATTACTGTGACTGCTTCTTCTCCTGAAGGAGGTAGTACAAAATCACTGCCAGATTCATCTTTTAAATGAAATATCTGAGAATTTAAATCAGATTTTTCAACTGCTCTGCCAGACTCATTCCATATGCTCAGTGGTTGCAATGTGGGTAAGATAATCTCTTGTGCTCCTATAGAATCTAGCTCGGATTTTATGAAATTTTCTAATTTCCTTAAGATTCTAGTACCAAGAGGCAGCCATGTGTATACTCCAGAAGAGAGTTGACTAATCATGCCACTTTGCAGCATATATTTATGTGAAGCGAGTTTAGCTGTTAAAGGTATGTTTTTCTTTATTGGTAAGAAAAAGTCTCTTATGTACATAATTAATCAGTTTTTAGTCCTACGGCGTTTTTATATAAATCAAAAAGCTCTTCTTGCTCTAGCAACTTATCGGCATCTAATTTTCTGGCGCTGATGACTTTTTTCATAACATTCGGAACAAAACCCTTTGATTTTGCTTCGGCATATAAATCTTTTATATCGTTTGAAAGATTGGTTTTTTCTTCTTCTAACCTCTCTATTCTACTTACATACTGTTTTAAGAGTTCCTTTGCGCTCCCATCTACTAGATCCATATATACCTCGTCAATATTTATATAACTTGCTTTTTTTGTAAACGCTAACAATAAATTGCGCTACTATTATTAACATAGCTGTTAATGGAATTGCAAATAAAATACCAACAAAGCCTAGTATATTCCCCCATAAAAACATACCAAAGATAATAAACAATGGATGTATATTTAAACCTTTACCCATTATTTTAGGGGTAATGAACGCTCCCTCCATTATGTGACCACACAAGAATAATGCAGCTATATAAATGGCTAAGCTGAATGATTTGAGTTGGATGAAGGATGATAAGATGGTGATAGAAAAGCTGAAAAAGATGCCGAAAAATGGTACAAATGAAAATAATCCAGATATTATGCCTAATATGGGTGCGTAGTCTATATTCATGAATGTGAAGCAAGTGCCATAAAACAATGCTAAAATCAGGCAGATTAATAATTGAGAGCGTAGATATTTTAATATGGATTCTTGTATTTTTTTATATAATCCTAAAAAATCTTGCCTATAATACGTTGGAACGAGGTTATATATTGAATTGTTTACATTCTGAATTTTAAATAAAAAATAAAATGTTAGAATAGGTAAAAATAAAACCATAATGGTTAATTTTAATACCTTACTTCCCAGCGTGACAAAATGTATCAGTATCCCATTAATAAACCCATAAAAGATAGACAATATGTTTTGTACGCCTTTTTCTATGAAAGAGAGAGATTTTAAAAGTTTTGGAGTGCCTGAAAAATCTAAATTCAAGGCTTTGAAAAGGTTGTTACTTTTTAACACATAGCTATTAACATTCAAATTCATAGCGAATTCAGATAGGTTTAATAAGATCTTAGGAATGAAGTAATATGAAAAATAAAATATCATTAAGTACATAGTAAGTGTTATAATTATGACCGTGTATATTTTTTTGATATTTTTCTTTGATTCCAGAAATTCACACAAAGGGCTGAGAATTGATGCAATGAAAAATGCAATTATAAAAGGCAAAAAAGCATCGCTATAACTCGCTATACAATAACCAAAAAGAGTTATGCATAATATGCATAACAATAGCTGATATGATCTAATTAGACTGTTTTTTATCATTTTTTTCTAGAAAAAACTTTTTGCCACAATAAGGGCATAAACTAGTGCTATTGGTGAATTTTATATAAACTATAGGGTGTTCATTATCACCGTTACAATACACTTTCTTTATTTTTACAAGAGTGTTCTTTTTATCAATAGTTTTATTCATAACCAAGTAACATAGATCTTAAAAAATTCAAAACATCAGACATCACAAAATAGAGGATATTAAGAAATATACCAAGTATTATTAGTGAATATTCAAAGTAATTAATAGGAATTTGGATTCTATGAACTATCTTATTTGAGAGATATATTCTTCTTATAATGTTGAGATAGAAAAATATTCCTATCACCATCCCTAATATTGCTATGATTGAGGGATAATAAAAGCCAGTTTTTATTAGTTCTGCAAAGATATAAAATTTCGCAAAAAAACCTAAAAGAGGAGGTATGCCAATTATAGAAAAGAGCAGGATTGTGAAGGATATTGCTAAAAATGGAGATTGTTGAAACAATCCATTGAAATCATCCAGTGTAATACTTTCTTTCATTCCATTGATTTTTCCGAGTATCTTTAAAAGAGAGATAAATGTGATTGTGAATATTATATAAAAAATCACAAAAAACAGCACGGATTCAAATTTGTTGATATCGTAAATGGACAAGCCTAATACAATAAAGCCAAAATTACCTATTCCACTATATGCAATAAATCTTACCATGTTGCTTTGTGTTATCATGTATATGTTGCCAAAAATAATAGAAGCGATGCCAATTAACATTAAAATATGCTGAAATTGTTCTTTGATGGGATAAAATGAGCTATAGAATAACCTAATTGCTATTATGAAAACTGCAAATTTAACAGAAGTTGCTATTAGCATCACTATGTTATTTGAAGAACCTTCGTAGACATCAGGTGCCCAATTGTGAAAAGGAAAAAGTGTTAATTTGAAAAAAATGCTAGTTGCGATTAACACAAGTCCTGTTAATGAAAGAGTTTGAAACATACCATGATGCATGTGAAGACGATTTTCTAAAGCCAGTTTAATGTTTTCAAAATTTATTTCTCCTGTTGCTCCATAAATAAAAGAAAATCCTAATAAAAAGAAGCTGGTACTTATGGCGCCTAATGCGAAATATTTAAATCCTGCTTCCATCGATTTATAATTCTTGTATATCGAGGATGTGACCAATGCATATAGGCAAAAACTCAATAGCTCTATCGCTAAGTAAAAAATCAACAAATTATTAGCTCCAACTAAGATACACATAGCAAAACTAGACATTAATAAAAAAAATATAGTTTCCTTAGCTAAAAAATCACTATGATTATTTGAGTAAAAACAAGACAATACCAGTATGTTGATGATGAAGATTACCACCTTGCTGAATTGAGTTAATTGATTTGCAACAAGACTATTATTAAAGAGTGCAAAACGATTTGCGTCTATGAATTGAAATTCTGAAAACAGAGCTATAGCTAGAACAGAAATAGCAACAGCAATAAGAAAAGGTTTTCTATTTGTGAGCAATGGTTTAAAAGTTATGAAGCATAGACTTGAGACCAACAAGATGATTTCAGGAATTAAATTGCAAAATTGAGAAAGAAATTGGTTCGACATTTTATTTTATGATAAATACTTTTGTTTTTTCTAGAAAGTGATTAACAAATGGATCTATATTATCTGTGACAATTGCGGGATAAATCCCCATCAATATTGTTAAAGCGGATAGGGCAAATAAAATTATGAGATCTTTTTTATGTGGGTCGTTTAAAACGGCAGAGCCAGATTCAGGGTTGCCAAAAACAGTTCTAATATATAGCCACAACATATATACAGCTCCTAATACCACTCCTAAGCTCAAAAATACTCCATATATCATTTTCACTTTAAACACACTTAATAATATGAAAAATTCTCCTATGAAACCTGAGGTTCCAGGCAGTGCGATGGAAGACATGATAAAGATCGTCAAAAAAAATGAAAACTTAGGCATTTTTGCTGCTAATCCTTTATATAACTCTATTTTTTTACTTCCAGTCTGATTGTATAGTATGCCGATGCAGAAGAATAGAGCGCTTGAGATGATTCCATGGCTTAACATCTGAAATATAGATCCTGTGATGCCATATTGGTTAAAGGAAAAAATGCCGGCTACAACATAACCCATGTGCGCTACTGATGAGTATGCTATCATTTTCTTTATGTCCTCCTGCATAACTGCAACAATTGAGGTATATAGAACAGCTATGATACTTAACCACATAACGTATTGAGAGAAATATAGGGACGCTTCTGGAAACATGCTGAGGTTAAATCTTATTAATCCATAACCTCCAACTTTCAGCAATATCCCAGCCAGAATTATTGATCCACTTGTTGGGGCTTGGACATGGGCATCTGGTAGCCATGTGTGAAATGGCCACAGAGGTACTTTAATTGCAAAGGAAACGAAAAATGCTAGCCATAAAAGTTTTTGCGTTTTTAATGAATAATAAGGCAAAGAGAAAGAAAGGTTTACTAAGTCGTAATTACTTTCCATGGTAATGACATAGATTATTGCTAAAAGCATCAAAACAGAGCCAGCAAATGTGTATATGAAAAATTTGATTGCGGCGTATACTCTATTTTCTCCACCCCATATAATAATGACGAGATACATTGGGATTAAGAAAGCTTCAAAAAATACATAGAATAATATTAAGTCTTTAGCGGTAAAAACACCTATGATACAGCTTTCCAACAATAAAAATGAAATGATGAATAAATTTCTATGTTGTTTTATTTTTTCTAATCCTGCCAATACACACAAAGGTGTTAAGAAGATTGTTAAAATGATGAAGTATAATGATAAGGAATCAACGCCAAGAGAAAAGTTAATATTAAATTTTTCTATCCATGGATAGGAGCAAGTGAACTGAAAGGATGTATTTGAAGGATCAAAGTGATAATAGAGCATAATGCCATATGCAACTTGCACGCAAGAAGAAAGATAGAAAATAGTTGTAGATATGAGATTGCGAGTTTTTTTATTGAAATTTTTGAAAGATGAATGACAAAAGATTAATAGAGCGGTCAGAAAAGGTGTGATGAGAATGTATTTTAGTAAATCAAAATTCTGCATAAAACTACACAAGATAAAGGATATAATAGATTGCAAACACTACTCCTAAGAGCATAAAGGTGGAATAAAATGCTATTTGTCCACCTTGTAGATATTTTGCTTTTTGAGAAAAAAAGCAAAAGAATTTTGCTGGAAAGCTTGGTATGGAATCTATAATTAAATTATCAACAAATTTCCAGAAAAAAGAGCTTAAAACTCTTGTGGATCGTGCAAAACAAGTGTCATAAAATTGATCGATATAGTATTTGTTGATGAGCAGATCATAGAGCTTTTTTGGAATTTTGAACCAAGAAAAAAGTGTCTTGTGAGGTTTTATGCAATAAAATATATAGGATAAAGCTAAGCCCAATCCTGACACAAATATCGGCAGATAATCAAATACCTTATGATAAACATGACCATCGATGTGAAACTGCGCTATGGATTTGTTCCAAAAATTAACATTGCTTATGCCAAAATGATTCACCCATATATACCCCGCAAATATTGCGCCTATGCTTAGAATGCTTAAAGGAATGTTCATCGCA
Organism: Candidatus Midichloriaceae bacterium; assembly: GCA_965655955.1. Classification (GTDB taxonomy): domain Bacteria; phylum Pseudomonadota; class Alphaproteobacteria; order Rickettsiales; family Midichloriaceae; genus CBFHIH01. The sequence goes on from CBFHIH010000022.1 coordinate 7,420, forward strand.
ACGCCAGATTCATGAATTCCTTTTTGCAGCACTTTTGCGCTAACCATGCTATTGCCATGAAATACTATAAAGAATAAACGCCAAGAATAAACGGATGTTAAGAATGCTACGAAAAGTCCTATGGAATAAGAAAAATTTCCTAAAACATTATTTACCGATAGGGCATCTTCTAGGATCAAATCCTTAGAAAAATATCCAGCAAATGGCGGCAAGCCAGATAAAGCCCATGACCCTATGAACATCATGACATAAGTGAATGGTAAATGGCGTTTTAAATTGCCCATATTAAATATATTTTGTTCGTCATGCATCGCGTGGATAACAGATCCTGCACCCAGGAAAAGCAGAGCTTTGAAAAATGCATGGGTGAATAAGTGAAAAATCGCGGATGTATAAAAAGATAGGCCACAGGCAAACACCATATATCCTAGCTGACTGCATGTGGAATAAGCTATAATCTTTTTAATGTCGCTTTGTACTAAGGCAATGGTTGCAGCAAAAAGACAAGTTATTGCTCCTATTATAACAATTATTGATAAAGTTATTGGTGATTGCTCGACTAAGAAAGAGCATCTTGCTAATAAGAATACCCCAGCAGTGACCATTGTTGCTGCATGAATCAATGCTGAAACAGGCGTTGGTCCTTCCATCGCATCTGGAAGCCAAACATGTAGACCTAGTTGTGCAGATTTACCAATGCACCCTATGAACATAGAGATGCATATGATATCTATAGTTGATAACTCTACTCCAAATATTAAGAATTTATCTAATGTTGTGGGGAGTTGCGAGAAGATTGTGTTGTATTCAAGTGTTCCAAAAGATAGGTATATCAATATCACAGCTATTATTAGACCTATATCTCCAACTCTATTGACTATAAATGCTTTGAATGCTGCATTTGCAGCGCTTTTTTTCTCAAACCAGAATCCTATTAATAAGAAAGAGGAAAGACCAACACCCTCCCAGCCAACGAATAGTTGTAAGAAATTGTCGGAAACAACAAGGATTAACATGAAAAATGTGAATAAGGACAAATACGCCATGAATCTGTTAAAAGATTTATCATGTGACATATACCCAATTGAATATATATGGACTAAGCAAGATATTGAAGTCACGATGACAAGCATCAATGCCGTAAGCGTATCTATGTATATTGACCAATATATTTTGCAAGATTTCAGTGCTAACCACTCTAGTAGCTGATGATGAATTACTTTTGATGAAGAAACAACGTTATAAAAAATAATGATAGAGAATATACACGCAATCATGACACATAACACAGAGACGTATTTTTCAAAGTGCATGTTAGGTGTGTTTACTCTTGCTCCTATTAAGCAAAATGATAAAAAAGGTAGAAAGACGATAAGATAAGAAATGATTTTTAGAATATCCATGCGCTATCCTTTTAATTTATCAATTTCAGAAAGGTTCATAGAGCTATTATTTGTAAAGAGCATCATTATTATTGCAAGACCGATTGCTGTTTCAGCTGCTGCAACGGTTAATATAAATATGTTTATTATATGACCGCTTATATCATTTATCATTCTGGAGAAGAACAAAAAATTCAAATTTACAGATAAGAGCATAAGTTCGATGGAGAAAAGGAGGTGTATCAAACTTTTTTTATTTAGAGCAATTCCCAATATACCCATGAAAAATAGCGTCGATGAGAACAATAAAAAATGCGAGATAGGAATGTCGTAGTATTGAATGTAATTAATCATGGTAAATAACCCCCGATTTTTTGTCTATATCAACTAGCTCTAGCCTATCTTTTTTCTTCACCGCTATCTGACTTAACATATCTTGACCTTTAGTTCCAGAATTAGATCTTAAGGATAGAAATATTGCCACAACTATTGATATGAGCAGTATAATACCAGCGATTTGAAATTCTAGGAAAAATTGAGTGTATAGCATCTTGCCTATATTATGGGCTGTGAAGTTGTTATAATAATGAGAAATATTACTTGTGATGAGATTGACGCCCTTGTAGTATTCGCTTGAAACACGGGGTTTGTTGAGCAAAAATAAACATAAAATAGAGAAGAAAATTAAAGAGAAGAAAATGCTTTTTGATAAAGAAATTTTTTTCGGTATAAATTTTATGTTTAATGTCATTATTACAAAAAGACACATTATAACAACCGCTCCAACATATACTATTATTAAGATCATGGCTATATATTCAGCTCCTAACAAAATCATTATTCCTGATGCATTGAGAAAAGAGAATATCAACCACAATGCGGAGTGCACAGGATTTTTAGAGTAAATGACAAGAAAGGAGGAGAGAAGGGTCAGGCAGATTAAAGTATAAAAAAATAATACGTCCATAGCACACATTTGTAAATTTTAGCGACACATATCTGATGAGCCTAACTGAATGGCATTTTAATCATTAACTAACTTTATAAACAAAAAACGACATAAAAACAATCAGTATAGTCGCATCTACTGATTTTTCGCATCATCCTTTCCCTTTATATCATTTTTTTCTTTTGTGAAGCTAGAAGCGGTTTGAGATACTGCGAGTTGAGTTTTCGTGGCTGCAAAATCAACGGCCCCCGCTCCACTTTCAGCAACACTGGCGTGTCTCATTGGGCTGCCAGTTACTATAAATGCTGCTAAATCTGCCATTTTTGCAGAGAGTGTTGTCATGCATGATGCAATAAGCCATATGAGAAGACCACCTATAAACGTCATGCCGAAAGAATAAAAGGCAGAATATGTATCAAGCGCTCCTGATGTGTTAGGTGGTGTGTGAGTTCCTAATATAGATAAAAACCCCTTAATCCAACATTTATGGTAACTCCAAAATCCTAAATCAATGTCTACTTGCATGAAACATGTTGAGCAAGCTGTAAAGTTAAATACGTTGTAAATGAGCATCAAGATAACAAAGTTTAATATCAATATAGCTAAGAAAACAAATAAAGGTTGCAAAGCATAAGAGATCAGATTTTTTAGCCATGCATCAAACATGCTTTTGGTTTTTTGAAACAATATGGTTACCAAAAAGATAGGCGCTATTGTAATGAGCATTGCATTCATTATTAGTGAAAATATAAACATCGATATCGCTTTTACAATTGAAGGTAAGTAGTAGAATATCAAGGAGTATGCAATAATTGTAGCAGTGAAAAAACCCGGCAATCCATTTGTCATGATTGCCCAGATTCTTTCCCACGTGGACACCGAGAATATTAGATTAATAGGTGAATCGAAAACGGCAAAAACAGCATAAGGATCATTTTTCAACACTTCTATACACGCTCTGTTGTTTATGTATAAAGAAGAAGCAGAGACATATTTGGCTATCAATTCCACACTCCCGTCGATAAATAATGGAATTACATAGTTTTTGAAGAAAAGCCAACTATTTTCTGATACTACAACTATGACAAATACATACTTCAGCACCAGCTTAATAAAATCTTCAGTGGAGTATCTTGCTAATCCCATCATATAGCTTAGTGCTGTGAAGGTGAGAGCAAGAATCACAAGTGCTAAGACTACCTTTTGTCCTTGTTTTATAACGTTTTTATATATCTTTTCCACAACGCCATTTTCACCAATGAGTGTGTTTTTGATAAATCTTACAATATTTTGGACAAAGCCATTTTTTGAGCAGTAAGCAGAATCGTTTTTGTCACCTTTAGTTATATTTATATAATACTGGCCATGTGTATTATGTGGGGCATAAATACCGTCGCCATTTGATTCTAACTTTATTCTAAAATAAAGCCTTCCGCTGTCTTTGATTACAATGTTTCCTTGTTCCCAATCTTCTGATGTCACGTCCGTCCAAGAAAGAGATTTTGCCGAGTCCTGGTTTTTTATTTCACTTGAGACGGCATACTGGACATTCTCTCCTTTGATTTTAGGGCACCCCCCCCAATTGATTTTTAGTTTATATCCACCGTTATTATCGGAAAACCATTGTTGATAATTTTGTGCGTTTGCACTATAGCCATCGTAATGCGATAAAGACAACTCTTTCCTATCTTTAAATAAATCAGAGCTAACAATGCCTGTCAGGGAATACGTGAAATCACCCGTTGTGAAGTTATTCTTATCTATGCAATAGCAAGAGTTATTGTGGTTTGAGCAAGAAGATTGATCTTCTTTTTGGTTGCATTTACAGTTAATGGATTTTGCGTTAAATAATTGAACGTTATTTTGATCCAGTTTTTGGTTTTTTATGTCAGGATTGACAATAGATGCAGAGAGCCCCAGACTTAATTTTTTTATTTCTGGGCTGGTGTTTTGTTTGCCATCCTTGTTTGGAGTTAGAGCGAATCTCTCTACTCCCCCTATTCTAAACTCTTCTCCAGCCAATAAAACACTCTTAGGAACTGAATCTGAGATAAAAGAATCAGAATCAGAATTTTTAACCAATAAGTGACTGTTATTATACCATATTTCTTTGCATGTTTTCTGGCAATCTGAATCACAGAAGCCTGATGTGTCGTTGTTTCTCCACAGACAATCTTTTAGTAAGGAATTTGGATCGGTGTTTATTAAGCATTGCTTTGTATATATCTCATCTTTTTCCTTATCCTTGTCCTTCTCCCTCTTTATAACTTGTATGTTTATAGATTTCCCAATCTTATATTGATATTGTCCTTCCCAAGATATAGAGAGTTCATCTCCATTTTGCAGCTGTATCCCCGTATTAAAAAAGTTAGGATTTCTTGCCCCCCATCCAGCATATGATGTTGAAATATCTTTATTTTTCATCAAATTCTCCCAGAATTCTTTTGCGCTACTGGGGTTTTGTATCTTCTTCCAATCTTCATCTGAAAGCGAAGATAGGTACTTATGACTATAGCGATTTTTCCAAGGTATGTTGAACCATTTTGATCCATCTAAAATAGAAGAGCAGTTTTTATAATTTTTATCTAGATTGCTAAAAATCGGCTCTACATTGATTTCTTTTTTGCCGCATAGATATAATCTGTTTTGACTGTCACCTCCAATCAATTTTATGTTAATTGTATCATCGGGTTTGACGTCATATCCTGTGTCAAGAATCCTATTGATTAACTCTCCAGAAGAATCGTCACATATTTTGGATATTTCTATAGGGGCACTGAGAGTTTTATAAAAGCTAACATATCCCTTTTTCTTATCACATCCCTTTTCTCCATCACCCGAAGAGCATATAGGCTTTTGACATCCTGAGGAGGGTTGATATATTGGGTTGTATTGATCGCTTGAAAGCTCAACGCAAGTTTTGAAGAATATGTCTTGATTTTCTAGATCTTCTTGATTAGCCATGTAGACATCAAAGAACTTGCTGTTAAATGCGGGGTTATCCGATTTTGGATCTTGGCATTGTGTTTGACAATCTAAAACAACATCTTTGTTGATATCTAAAACGTATAGACCATTATACATCTTAGAGTCTTTGTTTGGGTTGTTAGCATTGAGCATCGCAAAAGGATCGAATTTTCTTAAAAATCCTTCGCACTCTTTTGTACACCTATCTTTGCAAGAATGGTTGACAGGTGATAGCATGAATGTGCTGCCTTTTTCTCCCATCACTCTCAAATCTCCAGGCATTAAGCATTTACTGTATACATCTAGACCAAGTACGTTATAGCTAGATAAAGCATATAATAATAAAGCTACTACACTCTTGAGAATTTTCATTAAAACAATTGATGACTTTACAAATACAATTTAGTGTTTTAGTTATTACTTTACAATAAAAATAATAACCTCTCTTCATTATAGGCGATACATGTTTGTGGATATAATAAAAAAGCTACTTTTTTCGTTTGTTTTCTTTGCCATGGTTTCTTGTGCAAACAGAACGGTTAATACTAAGAGTGATTTTGGAATTTCATGGCAATATAAAGATTATGTTCAAACAGGGTATATATCCTCTCATCATGATTTGATTGCGGGAGAGGTTTTAAATGTTAAGGTGTCCGGAGGAAGAGCTTTTCCTTATATTTCATATCCTATTATTCAAAAAGATGCCTTTTTCATTATGGAAAAAAATGGTTCAGTGAAAAAATTAGATCATATTGGAAAAGTTATTTGGAAAAGTGAGGTTATTGATGAGAAAAATGATTATTTAAACGGAGGCATGTTGCTTCATGAGGGTAGAATATATGCGACATATGGCACTAATGTCTTCAATTGCATAGATGAAAAGACGGGTAAATTAATTTGGAGTATCAAATTAACCGAGACGACTAGGAGCTATCCTGTTGTTTTTAATCAGGTTGTTTTTTTACAAACAGTTAATAACGGCTTGTATTCTGTTGACATGAAAAAAGGTGATATACTTTGGCATATATTAGGTGGAAAAAATCTTATTAACACTTTGGATGTTAAGTCTCCATTGATTTATAAAGGTGATATAGTAACGCAGAATTCGGATGGTGAGATTGTGTTCGTGAGCATGCTTGATGGCTCAGAAAACTCGAGATATAAAGTGCGAGATAATCTTTTTACCTTGCAGTTGGATAATGTAGAGAATATCTACTATCAGCCGTTAATTAAAGATAATGATATATATTTTTACTCTGCTGATTTATATCTGAACAAGCTAGATTTGACAGATAAGAGGTTAGTTTGGAGAAAGAAGTATGGTATCAGCATGCCCATTAGTTTATATGAAGGGCGTATTATAGCGATAGATGAGTCAAATAATCTAATATGTGTGAATTCTGGCAATGGATCGGTGTTATGGAAAGTCAACCTATCTAATTTTGAAAAACAGAGGCACAAAAAGCATCATGTTTATTGGAATATTCCAACCATCTACAAAGATATGCTATATATTTTGAGCTCTAAAGGGGATGTTATGGCATTTGATGTGAAGTCTGGGAAAATGATTTCTAAGAAAAATATTGGTGTTGGTGGTTATGTGCCTATCATTTCATCGCTAAAAAATTCTTTTGTGATTAGCTAAATGTCTTGCGGTTGTCAGGCGCAAGAGCAAGCCAATAATCAGTTTTTGGATGCTATATTTGGCTTTGCTCCGGGATCAGATTGGGTTTTGCTGTTTGCGTTGTTTGTGTATGGAGTGGTGGGTAGTTTTACTCACTGTGTGGGTATGTGTGGTGCAATTGCCGTGAGTCAAGCTAATATGAGGTTGATGCATTTGAAATCTTCCGAGCTGAATGCTAAAAACAGGATTATTTGCTCTATGGCGTGGACTTATTATCTAGGCAAGGCTATTACATATGCATTGTTGGCATTTGCTGTTAAGAGCTTTTCAATATTCCTAAGTAAATTTGTTATCGCAAGATACATATCGTTTGCTTTACTTATGTTCATTGCGTTGATTAGCGTCAAGATTGCATTCTCTAATTTGTTATCCATAAACATTCCTTTTTTGAAAATGCCTCAGTTCTTTTTGGTGATTCAAAAGAGGTTTTATAAGGTAATTGAGTGGTTGAGTGTTAAACCCTTTGGTGTTCAAGGGGTGTTGATGGGAATGATGCTTGGTATGTTGCCGTGTGGTTTGGTTATGAGCTCTATCACTCTTGCAATAGGTTATACAGACAATCCTCTTTTTTCATCTTTGGCTATGTTTTTCTTTGGCATTGGAACATTCCCCGCTCTTTTTCTTTTGAGTGTTATTGGGCAATTTTTCTTTTCCAAAAATCAAAAATATCTTAGGATTATATATTCCATTTTAATGATTGTTAATTCCGCTATATTAATTAGGTTTTCGTTAAAAATATTACCAATATCTTGAATTTTCGCGAATTTAGTAATAGCATAGAGCGATTATTAAAAGGTGTTTTTCATGAGAGTTTTCTTGCTTCTTTTTCTTTTTGCGTTGTGTGGTTGCAGTGAAAAGATAAAATCCTCTTTGGGTTTAGCTGCATCTTCTCCAGATGAGTTTAGTGTGATAGAGCACAAATCTTTGGTGGTCCCTCCTCAGTTTACTTTGCCAGAGCCACAAGACGCAGTGGGCACGAAAAAAGATAGCCAAGTGTCGGATAAGAAAAGTTCTTTATCAAGAGAAGATAAGAAATTTGTTGATAAGTTAAATTCGAAATAATGCTCAGATAGTGTTTAATTTTTAAAGCAGGTTGATATGCCAGAGGGTCAAGATACTTTGAATCTTAATAAGACCAATCAAGGTCAGGGTAAAAATACGCGATATAGTGGTAACACTGAAGAAGAAAATAATCTAAGCCGCAGTGTTTCCGATTCTCAAGAAATTAAGACTCTTGACCAGCAGATAAAAGATGAGAAATTTAAGCAACCTTCTGTGAGATTCAGTGATTTGGATCTAAAAGAGGGTGTTGGTAGATCACATCTTGGTCAGTCAATAGCTGATTTCAAAAATATGCTTCAGTCCATA
>CBFHIH010000023.1:0-14530 GCA_965655955.1 Candidatus Midichloriaceae bacterium
TATATTTATGGTATATCTTGATTTTTTAAATCCTGGAAGAACTAGAACTTCTATAATTATAAATAATTATCATTATAATAATTTGCACCAACATCAAGCTAGCAATTTGACTAAAATTTGATACATCAAGCAGAATGGCAACGCTGCTGCCAATTATCGCAGAGATCCCAAAAATAATTGAAAAAAGCGACATCTTCATATTAGAAGATTCATCAGATGCCTCCATGGCATTGCGATTTAAAATTGGTCCTGGTATCACAACTCCATATAAAAACATCATAAATGGAAAGATATTCCAAAATATATCTTCTGTAACATAGGAAATAAATAGACCTAGCACAGAAGATATAAATGCTATCGAAAAACCAACCAGCACAACATTCACGTTAAGTTTAAATTGTGTAAGCATTTTTGTAGTTAAACTTCCTAACGAAAGAGCGATAAAAATAGCTGCATTCACATAACCAAAAAATTCTTCATTTTTACCATACCTCACCATCACAACATAAGCACCAGAAGTCAACCACACAAAAGTTGGAACAGCACCAAGAGCATATACTGAAGCATTTTTGACATACTCTAAATTCCTTAAAATCCTGCAATATATCTTTATTGACGGCAATATCTCTATCTTCTTCTTAGAAATTTCATCATCGTTTGGCATAAATGTAAACACACCACACAAACCAATCACAGACCATATACCAAGAATCACAAACAATATCTCCCAATTAAAATAAGCCAATATCTTAGCTCCCACCACAGGAGCAACTGCTGGAGAAAGTAAAGTGAAAACTCCAAGCATAGCAATCAGTTCAACGGCTTGCTTTCGCTCTAATTTCTCATGAATCAAAGAATATCCACAGACAAAAACATAACTCACGCTTGTGCCTTGAATAAATCTAGTCATTAAATACACCTCTATTTCCTTAGTCAAAGCGCATATAAAGCATGTAATTGAAAAAATCACAATCCCCATAAGCAACATCCTTTTCTTGCCATATTTCAGAGTAATGGGGCCAAGAAATAACTGCAAAGCAGAGGCTCCAACAAACCAAACATTCAGTGTCAATTGAGCCACTTCTTTTGAAATATCAAAACTTCTTGCCACATGCAATAATGCAGGCAAATACATATCAGAAGAAAAATATATCGCTATTTCAATCAGAATCAGAAAATAGCCAAAAACAATCACTCGAGATACCACACTATACCCCAAGCTCTAACTTTAAATCTGCAATTTTATCCAATTTTTCCCATGTAAAACTATCTTCACTCACTTGCCCAAAATGCCCATATGAAGCTGTTTTTAAATATCTCACATTGTTTAATAAATCCAAGCTTTTAATGATGCCACCAGGAGTTAACATAAACACACTCTTAATAGCTTTCACTAATTCAGCATTGCTAAACCTACTCGTCCCAAAAGTATCCACAAATATAGATAATGGTTCAGACAAACCAATGCCGTAAGAAAGCTGAATCAAGCATTTTTTTGCTATCTCTGCCCCAACTATATTTTTTGCAATATATCTTGCCATATAGCTGGCAGACCTATCAACTTTGCTTGGATCTTTCCCTGAAAAAGCACCTCCCCCATGCGGTGCATATCCCCCATATGTATCAACAATAATCTTTCTGCCTGTCAACCCACAATCAGCGTATGGCCCTCCCAAAACAAAACTACCACTGGGATTAATAATATATTGCGTATCTTTATCTAAATATTCGCCAGGGATCACTTTATTTATAACTTTTTCAATAACTCCTGCTCTAATGTTAGATTTATCCACACCTTTTTGATGCTGCGTAGAGATAAGAATTTGGTCTATCCTTTGTAAATGCCCAACTTCATCATACTCTGCAGTAACCTGGCTTTTTGCATCAGGTCCTAACCAATCCATTTCACCACTTTTGCGCAACTTCGCTAACTCTTTCAATAATTGATGAGCATAAAATATAGCAGCAGGCATATACTGATCTGCTTCATCAACAGCATAACCAAACATAGTCCCCTGATCACCTGCTCCTTGGCATTCTCCAGAATCATTAAATACGCAATCGTTAATTTCTTGCGACTGCTGACTGATCAAATTGATCAAACCAATAGTTCGATAATCTAAACCCAACGCTATGTCAGTATAGCCGATATTTTTTAATACTTCTTTTGCTATTCCTTCTATGTCCACCCACAAGTCAGTTTTAATTTCTCCAGAAACAATCACCAAAGAATTCTTCACCATAGTCTCGCATGCAACAGCAGCATTTTTATCCTTTGATAATATTTCATCCAAAATTGCATCAGATATTTGATCAGCAATCTTATCAGGATGCCCTTCAGAAACAGATTCCGACGTGAATAAATACATAAATCAAGATAAAAACAAATTTAATCCCTTCTTATACCTAGATTTTGAGAATATGTAAACAAATTCAAAATAAAGCTTATTCATCAACTTTGAGCAATTGAATGCAACCTTTCTTTTATCTCCTTGATCTGCCTATCAAAATTTAATTTCTGGTTGTGAAACTTAACATACGTTTTACCCCACACCTTAACCATACTTCCACTCCTATATGGATATACCTTAATATCAATAAAAACCTTTTTATCGTTCAAAACCATTTGAGTTTCCCCACTTAACTTGCCACGTTCATTTAAATTCAATATCCTTTCCAAAGATCCATAGGTAGGCTCAGCAGTATATGGGCTTATGAGAGAAAAATCAAAGTTCATACTCACTGATTGAAAAAAATCTTCAACATCCACATCATCAAATTGTGGCGTCGCAATAGTCCACACCCCTTCTCTGTAAGATTCTCTTTTTTTAGGATGAATACTTATAACACATGAAGAATTATTAAAATCCTGTCTCTGGATATTTAATATATATTTAACACCAGAACCAGTGCCATAGTTATCTTTTCGCTTCTCTAAGATATATTCATTTTCCCCAGCATTAGCATAAAATCTTGTGAAAATTCTAATGTATTCCCTTTCTTGCTTCATTGTAGGAAAATTAAGATATTGTAAACTATCTTCCAAAGAGCCACTACAAACAAACGATGGAAGTATATATGACACTTCTTTTATATCAACTTCTTGCGAGTTTTTAGCTTTATATTCTCCAGTAAGATTAACATATTCGTCAATCGATCCAGCACAATTAACCAATACCAACAATACTAATAACAAATAAATTTTCATAATTCTTTTCTCCCATAAGATGTTAAACACTTTACATTAAATATCTTCTCACAATACCTAAACATTTCCTGTTCAAGCAATAATTTATTCGGAATGTTTAATCTATCAGCCGCAACTGCTATTTCATCCCTTAATAACTCACTCTCCTTTGCCATTTTTTCTCTCTTCGACTCTTTTAAAGCATCTGCAGTTGATAAATTGTGCAACCTATCAATAGATTTTACAAACAAAGCCTCATTGTCATTAAGATCTTTTAGCTTTGCAATCAACTTTTCAAGCGACAATTTTGCGCCTTCCTTATTTCTATCTTTAAAATGACGGGAAGTCAGCCTTTCGACAATTTGAGTGATACGAAAATTAAACTCCTTCTTGAGCAATTCAACAGAACACTCTGTATCTTCGAGTATATCATGCAAAATAGCTGCAACCATCACATCTGTCTTTAGGTAATAATCCGCTATTATTTCTGCAACAGCAAACGGATGCGAATAGTACGGCATATCGCCAGACTTCCTCATCTGTCCATGATGCCATTTTTTACAAAATACCATAGCTTTGTTTATAAGCTTAACATTCACCTTATACATCTGACCTTTATTAAGCTCGGTTATCTTCTTTAGCAGCGACACAGAATATTCACAATCATTTTCAAATTCTAAATAATCGTCAGATAGATCATAGTTAAAATCCTCTTCTTTAGAGGCAGTATCCTCTTGTAAAAAACATTCATAAGGATACTCATCATAACACTTACTCTTTTTCTCAAGATTTCTAAAATAAAACAAAGACCAGCAATACCCTATAGCAGTTGGAATAAATAAAAACCATATTCCATAATAACCAAAATATTCCGTCAATGGGATTAAACCAAATGAAACTATTACGGTCGATAAAGCAAAAGAAACGCCGCATATAGTTCCAACAGACGTAAATCTGCTACTGGTGGGAAAATATTTAAACTGTATAGCATCTAAAGTGCCACATGTTGAAAAACTAAAAGACTTACTCCACACTTGAATACATCCTAAGAAAAACAAGCTTGAAACCACCCCCATCCAATAGGGAATAAATGGTAGAAAAAAAACAAATGCTGCAAAAGAAATAAGGGCTATTTTTATAGGATGAATCTTCTTGACAAGCATAGCAACAGTAAAAACACATATCACTAAAACCACATCTACTTTTAAATTTTGGTGAATAATCTGCTCAGGCGTCAAACCAAACTTGTTTTTCATAATTTCAGCACAAAATATATAAGTGACATAAAAACAAATCGGGTTTTGCAGCTCTGTAAAAGCGTAAGCCAACATCAACTTCTTGCTTGGCTTTTCTCGTTTCAAATCACCCTTGATAGCAATTCTTCTTTTATAATCAGTAAATTCTGGCGTTTCTCTCAATTTTGCTCTTGCAACAGTGCCAATAACAGCAATAACAGCTCCTATCCAAAATGCAACCCTCCAATTCGCACCATGCATAGCAAATGATGAAACAATCAAGGCAAATGTACCACCTAATCCAGCAACACAAACAATAATCCCAGATGAAACCGCTTTGTGAGGATTTTTTAAGCTTTCTGTAACATAAACCTGAGCACCCGTTATCTCACCTAAAGAAGAAAATCCCTGCAACATTCTGCAGCACAACACAGTAATGGTAGCCAATATACCTATTTCCTTATATGTGGGAATCAATGCAATAATGATGCAAGAAATCGCCATAATAAAGGTTGTTAATGTTATGGTATATTTTCTTCCGAAAGTATCACCTATCTTACCAACCACAAATCCTCCCACTGGTCTTAATATATAGGTCGAACAAAACGCAAAAGCCGCCATCATTTTAGCTATTGTGGGATTGCTCTGTGGAAAAAACAAATCGTTTAAGAGAACAGACATATGAATGTAGAGCATCAAATCAAAATACTCTAAGAAAGTCCCAATGGAGAGCAAAGCAACTGCTTCTTTTTGCTCTCGGTTCATACCCATTTTATACACTGATTCCTTTATATCAAAACTATCGCCATAATCACAACCATCCCCCTTCATAAAAAAGCTATCAACTCTTTTTGAACTTGTAAAGAACATTTCGTATATTAAGACCATTGTATAAGTAGTAATTTTTTAGAAATTTGCAGAAAGAGTGAAAATAAGAACCGCAGTTTATCGTGATAAATGAGGATCGCAGTTTTCACACTGACGCCAAAATTACAAAAAAGAGCAATTATGCAATGGTCTTATATTTATAAACAAACACTATACCCAGGACTCCACAATGAACTTTTGAAATGACTCCATAAGGCCCATCACAAATCATTGTCAAACACAAAAGCATTATAGATCGCCTTTCTCCTCATTAAGATGCATCAACTCGTTTTGTTCATATTGCAATTGTTTATAATCTGATATACTTAAATCGAGAAAGTTGTCCATGTTTTGCGTATCTTCAGGTAATGACTCAAATACTAAATAAAATTCCCAATCTTTTCCATTTGTCTTTTCTATAACACTTTCTAAATTCGATATGTTTTTTTCATTTTGTGGAAGTAGCTCAAATATTTTTAGGTTCGAATATGATGTTGCTTGAAGTATTTTAAGAGATGCAAAAGTTCTCTCATGATCTGGAAAAAGACAAAATATTTTAACCTGTTTCCAAGATAAGTTATGCGGCAACAGCTCAAGGCTGCTCAAAGTTCTTTCGCTTTGCGTTAAACATGAAAACATGTCAACAAACTCATATTCTATATCTTTAGATTTTATGATATCTGCGATTTCAAAAATATCTTTCTCTGATTCTTGAAAAAATCTTAATAATGCACTTTGTTCATTTGATAAATAAAAACCTTTTGTTAAAGATAAATATAACTCATCAAACTCTTGTTCTGTCAATTTTAACTTATTAATACCCAACGATTGCTTTATATGTTCTATATTACTCGAACTCGTCACCAAAGTTATCCCTAATGCATCCACAAAACTTAATTTGACAGCTGATTCTGTTACACTATGAGCATTTGCAATATCAAAGATTTTTTTATGTAAATCCGATCCAAAATTATAAAGCATATTATGCACACAAAAAGCTTGATATTCTATTGCATGATCTTTTGCGTATAGATACACTTCTTCGTTCCATGAATTTAAAAACCAAGATGCACCAAATGGATTCTGCACAAACATAGGTTGCAGCAAACCTAATTCACTAAATTGTTTTAAATTCTCTATTCCTATATCTGTTACACCAATAGATCTAACTTTCCCTTCAAGGTATAGGTCAGTCAAATTTTTCCATAATTCTATCTGTATTGGTTTGGTTTCTCCAACATAAATATAAAAAGCATCCAAATAATTTGTCTTTAGATCTTTTAATAATCGATCAATACATTCGCGCAGGGAAATTATTTCTCCTTTTTCTGTATAACAAGAGCTAATACTTTGTAAATAAAGATCGCTGCGTTTCAATGGTATTCCGTTTAATATTTCTCCATATAAAGACTCCAAGGTTAACCCAATTTAACTGGGCTGAATAAATAATGATCATGAATATCTATATTTCTAACGCCCTCTAAAATTGCAGCTTTCAAAGGATTATTACTTGGATCAAATCCTTCGTTATTTATAACAGCATGCTTTGTTCCATAATATATTTTTCGCATCTTGAAGCATTTTTAATAATTAGAATTTGCCCACAATATTTCATATGCTTTTCTTCGTCTACGACAAAATCACCTGTTTCTTTTACATTCATATTAAGATAAAAATCATATTATCCTTTGGATAAAAACAAAAATTAACTTTGTTAAAAAAATGATGAAAACACATGGCAATTTTTTGGTTAACTCATTGCAAACAGCATAAGAACATTTCGCAAATACCAAACAGCGCAATTTTCTTCTTCTCTAAAGGACTGCCTCTCAACCACAACACATAAAATATAGCTGTTTTATAGTGCTCCAGCTATATCATTTCGCTGATATACCCAGGAATTTCCTTATTGGCAAGTAAATCAGGAAGAAGTTTCTTCAATGGATCTGGCCTAAAATCAATGCACGATATATCAGCAAGAGGATGCCAAATCAATTCTATGTGCTTTTCTGGTGATTGCACTTTTTTGTTAAATTGCAAATTTGGAGCGCTGGCTTTAAAAATAAAATTATACTCATGATCATGGCAAATACTGTTATGCCCAGGACGGAAGCTATACTCCAAGCAAGTCAAAAACCCATCCACTGTGCACAGCTCTCCAGTTTCTTCCTCAAGTTCTCTTGCCAAGGCATCTTTCACTGATTCACCATGCTCAACGTGCCCTCCTGGTAAATAAAAGAAATTTAGGTGAAGATCTATAGTTTTACAAAGCAGTATATTGCCACAATCAACAATAACAGCTCTGCTCAACACATGAATTTGAGACATAATGGCAATTAATGCATTGCATCATATATAGCTTTGCCAATTGTTGCTGGAGAATTAGAAACACTAATTCCCGCGCTTCTCATTGCTTCCATCTTTGCTTCTGCTGTTTCTTCCCCTGAAGAAATAATTGCGCCTGCATGACCCATTCTTTTTCCTGGTGGCGCTGTACTGCCCGCTATGAATCCTGCTACTTTTTTCTTGATCTTATGGTTTTTCACAAAATGAGCAGCTTCTATTTCTGCTGTACCACCTATTTCGCCAATCATGATGATGCCATCTGTCTCATCATCATGAAGCATCATGTCAATTAAATCAATGAAGTTCAAACCATTAACTGGATCTCCCCCTACTCCTATGCATGTTGACTGCCCCATACCTAAAGCAGATACCTGATGAACCGCTTCATATGTTAATGTACCAGACCTTGAAATGATTCCTATTTTGCCTTTTTTATGTATATAGCCAGGCATAATACCGATCTTACATTCGTCTGGAGTGATGATCCCCGGGCAATTCGGACCTATCAATTTGCTTTTGCTGGTTGATAAAGCTTTTTTTACCTTCACCATGTCAAGAATAGGAATACCCTCTGTAATACAAACAATCAGCGGCATCTCAGCGTCAATTGCCTCTAAGATAGAATCTGCAGCAAAGGGTGGTGGAACATATATAACAGTTGCATCAGCTTGGGTTTTTGCTTTTGCTTCCTCAACTGTGTTAAAAACTGGCAGATTTAAGTGTTGCGAACCACCCTTACCTGGCGTGACACCACCAACCATCTTGGTTCCATATTGAATTGCTTGTTCAGAATGGAATGTTCCCTGAGCTCCTGTGAACCCTTGGCAAATAACTTTTGTTTGTGCGTTTACTAAAATTGACATCTTTTCCTCTTTAAGCGATTTCTTGAACTATTTTTTGAGCAGATTCTCCCAAATCATCCGCTGTGATTAATTTTAAGCCAGATTCTTTTAAGATCTTTTTGCCAATTTCCACATTTGTACCTTCCAATCTAACAACAACCGGTATTGATATATTAACCTGCTTTGCAGCCTCAACTATTCCATTTGCTATTATGTCACATCTCATGATTCCGCCAAATATATTGACCAATATACCTTTGACGTTTTCATCACTAAGAATGATTTTAAACGCCTCTGTGACTTTTTCTGTTGTTGCTCCTCCCCCCACATCTAAGAAGTTAGCTGGATTTCCACCATATAATTTTATGATATCCATGGTTGCCATCGCAAGCCCTGCTCCGTTCACCATACATCCTATATTACCATCCATTTTTATGTAACTTAAATCAAACTTTTTTGCTTCTATTTCAAGAGGATTCTCTTCATGAACATCTCTCATTGACTCCACTGCTTTTTGTCTAAAAAGAGCGTTGTCATCAAAATTGAATTTTGCATCTAAGATTATAAAATCTCCATTCGAAGTCTCAACAAGAGGGTTTATCTCTATTTGGCTGGCATCTGTTTCTATAAATGCTTTATATAATGCTTTTACAATCACAGATAATTTCTTAACTTTTTCTTTATCAAAGCCAAGTCCAAACCCAAGTTTCACCAAATGGAAACCTTGCAGCCCTATAGATGGGTCAACAAAAACTTTTATGATTTTTTCCGGACTTTGATGAGCGACCTCTTCAATTTCCATGCCCCCTTCTGTTGAAGCAACAATAGCAACATTTGCAGTTGCTCTATCTAAAACAAGAGATAAGTAATATTCTTTGGCGATATCACTACTTGCTTCTATATATATCTTATTGACTATCTTGCCTTCTTCACCAGTTTGGTTAGTCACCAACTTCATGCCAAGCATTTTTGATGAAACATCACTCACCTCATCTAATGTTTTTGCAAGCTTCACACCACCAGCTTTCCCTCTGCCTCCTGCGTGCACCTGTGCTTTCACAACCCAAAAAGGCGACTTAATTTTTTTTGCATTCTCAACTGCTTGCTCTATAGTAGATGCTAAATAACCTTCTGGCACGTTAAGTCCATAAGATCTTAATATTTCTTTCGCTTGGTATTCGTGAATGTTCATCTTAATCTCGATACATATTTATCTGGCTCACTTAGAATTAGAACAAATGTGCTAAAAATGCAAACGGAAATAAATCGCTGGCTTTTTATATCAATTACCATATTAATCTATCAGTATTAGTTGGTGGCATAAAGTTGTTATTTAATGACCAAGCAAATTGTTAAAGCTTTTGACCGTGCGGTTCTCACATACGATACATCCTCTTCTGTCCAGAGAAAAGCAGGGAACTATTTGATCTCTTTGCTTCAAAACACCTTGCCAGATTTTCAACCATCATCTGTTTTAGACTTAGGAGCTGGCACAGGCTTTATATCATCTTTGTTACATAAATCCTATCCCAAAGCCCGTTATACAATCAATGATGTGTCAAAAAGCATGCTCGATGAATCAGCAAAGAAATTTCCAAGCAATGCAAAAGTTGAGTTTCTTCACTCTAATATGGAGCACACCAATTTTTTACCACATGATCTTATAATCTCTAATTTTGCTTTCCAGTGGTGCTCTGATGTTTTACAACTCATTAGCAATATATCAAAAAAAAGCAAAGTAATTGCTTTCTCCACTTTGCTTGATGGCACTTTCGACAAATGGAAAAGCTTTTTTTTAGATCAAGGCATAGAGTATAAAAATCATCAATACCCCTCAAAAGATCAACTAATAAAGTTAATAAAATCCCTCAACACGCACTACTATTGCTTTGATGCCACAAGCTATATTTTGCCAAAAAAAACACCAGTTGAATTCATCAAATATTTAAAAGCTTTAGGCGCAAACACTCCAAAAGAAAGTCTAAATTTATCAGATTTAAAAAAAGCAATATCAATCAAAGAAAAAATAGCGGTGAATTATGAAGTTTTTTTTGGACTCGCACGCTTTTAAAATATCACCATCTGTAGAAATAGTTATTATGCAAATCAAAGATTCGTCTATGTTCATCAACTGCAAATCTATCCGTCATACCTGCTATATAATCCACCACTAACTCTGCTAACTCGCCATCACTGAGATTATTATTTGAAACACTTGGCAAAGAATTAGGATAATTCATAAAATGAGAGAATAGATCCTTAATTATTATCTGAGCCTTAAAATTCACTCTATTGGTATGAGTGCTTCTATATACCTTTGCAAAGAGAATTTTTTTTAACTCTTTAACATCCTCACTCACCTTTTTTGAAAATGCAATCAAGTGCTCTTTACTGCTTTTGACCTCTTTAAGCGAATCAATGTTACAGCTTTTGATATTATGAACACTTTGAGCAATGACATCGTTGATCAAATAAGATCTAAAATTTCTGAGCACTTCCTTTCTCAATAAATCATCATCATTTAAAGATAAAAACTCCTGTTTAGTTCTTTGATAAGATAAAGAGAATGCCTCAATATCACAAAAATCCTCCAGCTTCACCATAAACGCCCTGATGCCATCATCTATATCATGAATACAATACGCTATGTCATCCGCTATCGCACTCACTTGAGACTCTAATGCCCCCTGAGCACCAAACTCTATCGCATAATCTTCCAATAAACTAGATAGTTTAGTGTAATTTTCATTCGATTCTTGAATGATGCCATTATGCTTCAAAACTCCGTCTATGGATTCTAAAGTTAAATTCAGACCATTAAAGCCTGAAAACTGCTTTTCAAGAACAGTTATTATCTTTATACAGTGATAATTATGATTAAACCCACCATATTCACTAGAAATATTGTTAAGAACGTGCTCACCTCCATGTCCAAACGGAGGATGACCTAAATCATGTAACAACGAAATAACTTCTGCTAATTCCTGATTGAGACCAAGCGATTTGGCTATATACTGAGCAACTAAACTCACCTCTAAAGAATGAGTTAATCTTGTTCTATAATGATCTCCAATATAATTGATAAAAACTTGGGTTTTATACTCAAGCCTCCTGAATGCCTTAGAATTAATGATTCGAAACTTATCCTCTAAGAAATCATTTGCAACATCTTCTTTATGCCATCTAGTCGAAGCTATGATTTTTAAATTACTTAACATAAAAAGAATTAAGTGGGGCGAGTAACGGAACTTGAATCCGCGACCTCAAGTGCCACAAACTTGCGCTCTAACCATCTGAGCTATACCCGCCATAATCAACTGCTCAGGATATAATGGTTTCATAAATAAATCAACAACGAAAGATAAAAACACATATAGCGCAATATCTTTAATTTTATTACACTGAGCAAGGCGTGAAATGCGACAAATCCACATAAATAACGAACAAAGTAGTAATAAATCCAAAGAGATCCCGCTATAATTAAAACCAACCCTAACCTTCAATCTCCACAATCTCTAGGCTTTTCAAGCCTGCTTTTTTTATCTTATTAATACTGTTAATATCCGAGCTGTTGTAAAGAATAACATCCCTATTTGTAATCTTTTTAAATCTTTCATACCTTTCCTTCACCTCATCTTTTGGCAACAGATCAGTTTTTGACAATATAACCACCTCATCTTTTTTATCTAAATCACGAAAATTCTCAAGCTCTTTCCTTATAACACGATAATTCTTCACAATATCTTCAGATGTTATATCTATTAGATGAAAAAAGAATCTTGATCTTTCTAAATGCTTTAAAAAAGCAATCCCAAGACCATGACCTGAGCTTGCATTTTCAATCAAGCCAGGTATATCTGCAACAACAAACTCTTTATCTCCCGCATAAACCACTCCGAGCTGCGGCTTAATAGTGGTAAAAGGATAGTCGGCTATTTTAGGTTTCGCGTTGGAGAGAACAGATAACAACGTCGACTTACCAGCGTTTGGCATTCCAAGCAACCCAATATCTGACAAAAGCTTTAGATTTAACCACACCCATATCTCCTCCCCCTTGCGTCCTTTGATGACTTTTCTTGGAGCTTGATTGACCGAAGATTTAAAAGCAGTATTTCCTAATCCACCTCGCTCTCCTTTTAAAACCATCGCTTCAACTCCACCACCCCCTATGTCATGCATTACGTAATTTTTATCTTCAGATAATATCTGCGTACCCACAGGAACTTTAATGATTAAATCTTTGCCAGATTTCCCTGTTTTGTTATTACTCTTCCCGTGCTCCCCGTTCTCAGCCCTGAAATGCTGTTTATAACGAAAATCTATTAAGGTATTTACATTTTTATCTGCTTGAAATATGACGCTGCCACCATCACCACCATTCCCACCATTTGGTCCGCCAAATTCAACAAACTTTTCTCTTCTAAAGCTGCAGCAACCATCACCACCATCACCAGCTTTTATACATATTTTTGCTTCATCTATAAAATGCATTTTAAGAACAAATTCGTTGTATATAGAGCATAGATTCTAACAACCCTTTTATTGGATAATGGTCAATAGCGATATTCCCACTCTCATCATATGACCTAACGTAGATATAATCCGAAGAGGAGCTTATAATCTTGTCAGTCAAACTGACATCCTGTCTTTCACTATAAGTTGTTGCATAATATCTATCTTTAGACTTTTGCATTGTTTCTTTGTTGCTCCCCAATATTATCTCCGTAGGCAGTTTTTCATTCATTTTATAACCAGAATCAACAGATATAGTAAATCCCTGATCAACAATGTAGTTTATAGCTAAATAGTGCGTGTTTCTTTTTTTGCTGTAAAACTGTGTTTTTTCTGGCGCAGAATATGTATAGCATATTTTCTTCTTACTTTTTTTGTCTACATGTGCTATCCAGTTATGAAAATTTTTATTTGAATCAGCACACCCTTGGCTTACATCAACCATGTATATTAATAAAAAAACCAGAAAACGCACTAAATATATGATCACTAGATTTGTAATTTCTCTTGCAATTGTATTGCATAGTATATCGACCCTTTTTGCACAAGACAATAATTTTAATGAGCCTTTTGAAACAAAAGCAAAATACGCCTATTTAATGGACTTTGATAGCCAAGAGGTTCTCTATGAAAAAAATGGCAACGAAGCAATGGTTCCCTCGTCTATGACTAAGATCATGACCTCTTATATTATATTTGAGCATCTAGATAAAAACAATCTGAGCTTAAAAGATAGATTCACAATATCATCCAAAGCTGCTAACAAAGGTGGATCTTCAATGTTCCTAAAATCTTCTCAAAATGTGAGTGCTGAAGATTTAATCAAAGGAATGATTATTGTTTCTGGCAATGATTCATCAATAGCATTGGCCGAAGGCTTATATGGGACAGAAGAGATATTTGTTAAAGAAATGAATGATAAAGCAAACGAACTAGGTTTGCATAACACTGTATTTAAGAATTGCACTGGTTGGCCCGATGAAGGACATATTTCAACACCGCGAGATTTAGCGATATTAACAAGTTTGTTGATCAAAAAATTTCCCCAATATTATTATTATCATGCAGACAAGAATTTTTTATTTAATAAAATCAAACAAACGAATAGAAATGGGTTGATAGGAACACTGGGAGTTGATGGCGTAAAAACAGGCAGAACTGACGCCGCAGGGTATGGAATTGTGGTCAGCGCATCAAAAGGAGGAAGAAGGCTTATTGTTGTTGTCAACGGATTAGATACAGAAAAAGAGCGAGAAAAAGAAGTTGCAAAACTGTTGAATTATGGGTTTAAAAATTTTAAAAATATAGATTTATTTAAAAACAACAAAGATGTCGTAGAAGTAAAAACAATTTATGGCAAAGAAAACTCTGTTATGCTGCAAGTGAGAGATCATGTAGTAATTACAGTCCCTAAGGAAATTGATAAAATCAAGGACTTAATGTTTTTGACGCACTATAAAGAACCTTTGCACGCGCCACTCAAATCAGGCCAAAAAATAGGCTCTTTAAAAATAGCACTCAAAGGCACAGAAAAAGTGATC
>CBFHIH010000024.1:0-14018 GCA_965655955.1 Candidatus Midichloriaceae bacterium
TGATGTTCTTATGCTGACGCCAGTTTCGGTGAATAAAAAAAGTAAAGAGCTTTGGGGCTTATCCAGGTCTTTGATTAATAATATGATTAAAGGAGTTGGTCAGGGATTTTCTAAAAAACTTGAGATTAACGGTGTTGGATATAAAGCGACTGTTGATGCAGGGTTTTTGTCGTTATCATTAGGTTATAGTCATGATATTCTCTATCCCATTCCTCAGGGGATTGATATTAAATCTGGTAAAGGATTTATAGAAATATTTGGCTTTGATAAGCAGCTTGTGGGTCAGGTTGCGGCTGATATTAGAGCCTTTAGAAAGCCAGAGCCTTATAAAGGAAAAGGGATTAAGTATAGTGATGAAATTATTTTAAGAAAAGTAGGCAAGAAGAAATAATAAATAGGATCCTGTATGAAAATTAGAGATAATAAATTAAGAAGAAAAAATAGGTCAAGATATAAGCTTAAGTCTGTGGCTAATTTTAATGATAGGTTAAGATTGTACTTTTATATTACAAATAACTATCTTTACAGCCAGGTGATAAATGATAAAACTGGCGTTACTATTACGTCATTCTCTACATATTCTAATGAGTTCTCAGAAGATAGTTCTAGAAAAAACATTTCTGCTGCTAAAAAATTTGGTTCGAGCGTTGCACAAAAGTTATTAGAAGCGCAGATTAAAGACGTCTATTTTGATAGAGGAGGAAAAAAATATCATGGTAAGGTGAAGGCGTTTGCTGAAAGTGCCAGAGAGTTTGGTTTGAATTTTTAAGGGTATTGAGTAATGGTGGTTAATACAGAGATTCGTGAAATATTAGTTGACGTAGGAAGAGTTGCGAAGGTTGTGAAAGGAGGTAGAAGATTTAGGTTTTATGCTATTGTGGTTGTGGGAGATCAAAAAGGAAGAGTTGGATATGGCCTGGGAAAAGCTTCAGAGGTGGTTGATGCAAGATCAAAAGCTGCAGCAGATGCTAAAAAAAATATGTATAAAGTGCCTTTGCGTGAAGGAAGGACTTTGCATCATGATGTCATTGGTTATTTTGGTGCTTCTAAAGTTGTTATGAGATCGGCTCCTATGGGTACTGGTATCATAGCAGGTGGTGCCACACGTGCAATTTTTGATGCTCTTGGAATCAAAGATGTCGTTGCTAAGTCTATAGGCTCCAATAATCCTCATAATGTTGTTAAAGCAGCTGTTGAAGGTTTAATATCGATAAACACTCCTAGTAAAATTGCTGAAAAAAGAGGAAAGGATATATCTTATATAGTGAATTTAAGAAATAAATAAAATTAGGATTCTGTCATGTTAAATAATTTAAGAGGAAATCCTCTTGCTAGAAAGTCGAAAAAATGTTTAGGTAGAGGTATAGGTTCAGGAAAAGGTAAGACATGCGGAAGAGGTGGTAAAGGTCAAACGGCTAGAAGTGGTGTTGCAATAGGTGCGTTCGAGGGTGGACAAATGCCTTTATATAGAAGATTGCCTAAAAGAGGATTTAACTCTAGGAATAAATCGAATTTTAAGGTTATAAATTTTTCTGACGTTATTACTTTTATCGATAAAAAACTTTTGAACCCAGATCTCATAAAACTTTCAGATATTGAAAGGCTTGGTTTTTTTAATCCTAAAACAGAGCAATTGAGGTTACTGGGGAAGGGAAATATAACATCTAAATTTAATATTGAAGTGCACTCTGCATCTAAAAAAAGTTTAGAGGAGGCAAAGAAGTTCTCTTGTTCTGTGACATTAGTAGATAAAAAGCAGGGTAATAGTTAAGCATGTCTTCCTTAACAGGAGGTAATCAGGATTTAATAAAAAAAATCCTTTTTGCCCTTTTCATCTTGATTTTATATAGATTAGGGACTTATATCCCACTTCCTGGCGTTAATTTGGTGGTTCTAGACTCTATCATTCAATCGCAATCAAAAGGCATTTTAGGAATGTTTAATGTTCTTACTGGTGGGGCATTAGGAAGAATGTCTGTGTTTACCTTGAACATTATGCCTTATATAACTGCATCAATCATAATGCAGTTGTTGACTGTGATGTCAAAGGAGATAGGCGAGCTCAGAAAGACAGGTTCTCAAGGTAGGCAGAAAATAAATCAGTATTCTAAGTACTTGGCTGTTTTTTTAGCTTTGTTTCAGGGGTATGGAATTGTGATAGGCTTGGAATCTTTGGGTCATGATGGAGTTTCTTTAGTTAGGGAAGGAGGGTTGTATTTTAGGATAACTTCTACTTTGACCTTACTAGGTGGGACTGTCATTGTTATTTGGTTTTCTGATCAGATAAACTCCAAGGGCATAGGTAATGGTAGCTCACTCATTATTTTTTCAGGTATTGTTGCTGGATTACTTCCTTCAATTTCTTCTTTACTTGAAATGGGTAGAAATAATGTTATATCAACCTTCGTTATTTTAGTATGTTTCCTGGTGATATTGCTAATGTTTTTCTTGGTGACATTTGTTGAAAAATCTTACAGGAGATTGGTTATTCAATATCCAAGAAAGCAAGTGGGTAATAAGATTTATGGAGGTGACTCCACCCATTTGCCTATAAAGGTTAATGTATCTGGTGTTATACCGCCAATTTTTGCGAATGCTATTTTATTATTTCCGATGACAATATCTGGTTTTGTTAATACGGGTCAGATGAGTGTATGGCAAAGTTTTGTAGCAAACCATTTGTCTCAAGGAAAAGTGTTGTACATACTGTTGTATGTGGCTTTTATAATATTCTTCAGTTTTTTCTATAGTGGTATTATGTTTAATCCAGATGATACCGCTGAGAATTTAAGAAAGAATGGGGCTATTATTTTAGGTAGGAGACCAGGAAAGCAAACTAGAGATTATATAGAATATATCCTACTAAGAATCACCTTGATAGGTGCTGTATATATTGCATTAATATGCGCACTCCCAGAAATAATGATGTCTCAGTTCAATATTTCTTTTTACTTGGGTGGAACTAGTTTATTGATTATAGTAAGCGTTGTTTTAGATCTAACTTCGCAAATACAGTCTCATTTATTAGGCAATAAATACATGAGGTTGATGAATAGGTCTGGAATAATGAGGAAAAAGAAGTGATATCAATAATATTACTTGGTCCACCAGGGGTTGGAAAAGGCACGCAGGCTTCGTTGCTTGCTGAAAAATACGATATAAAGATTCTTTCTACCGGTGAATTATTGAGAAAAGCTGTTTCTGATAAAACCCAACTGGGCTTAAGAATTAAGTCTATTATTGAAAATGGGGAATTGGTGTCAGACGATGTTGTTTCAGAGCTTGTAGAAAAAAAAATAAGAGAAGACAGTGATGTAAAAGGGTATATTTTAGATGGATATCCAAGAACGGTGTCTCAAGCTGAGTATTTAAAGAAACTTCTTTTGGTATTAAGACTTCCTGAGCCTTATATAATTTCTTTGCAATTGGAAGATGAGAAAATAGTTACTAGATTATTGAGTAGGTTTTATTGCAAGGATTGCAATGCATGTTATAGCTCTTTGACTTTGAAAACTAAGATAGAAGGAGTTTGTGATGTTTGTGGGGGTAAGGAGTTTTATAAAAGAGCTGATGACAATGAAGCTTCAGTGAAAGTTAGGTTAAATGCCTATAACGATAGAACGGCACCTTTGATTAAATATTATTCTGGTGAAGCAAACTATATATCCATAAATTCTGATAATTCTGTTGACGCTATTCACAGTGTAATAGGGCAAAGAGTGTCTAATATTTTCACTTATTGAAAAAGTTAATTGAGGTAATAGTTTATAATTCTTAAATATTTACTTGCACGATGTTTGTGTCCAAATTATTGTCTGATTTAGCAGTAAATCACGGATTTTCAGATAAACACTTTGGTTATAATTGCGATGAATATAATTATTTTTATTACAAAGAATCCACCGAAAAGTTTAAAAAATTAACGCAAGATTTTAAATTATCAGGCAGACAGCTTGTGTTATTGAGACAAATTCATTCAAATAAAGTGAGGGTGATTAGAGGGGAGCGAGATATTCTTAAAGAAGGAGATGGTTTGATAATACAAGATAGTTCATTAGCGATAGGTGTCTTAACTGCAGATTGTGTGCCAATATTATTATATGATAAAGCAAATAATATTGTTTCTGCTGTGCATGTAGGATGGAGAGGGGCTTTAAATAAAATTCTCTTTAAAACTATTGATATTATCAATTCTTATGGTAGAAGTGAAATTTTTGCTGCTATTGGTCCATGTATCACTCAAAAAAATTATGAAGTAAGTTATGATTTTTTTGAAAATTTTAAAAAAGAAGATCAAAATAGCGATAAGTGCTTTATTAAATCAGAAGGAAGGTATTTTTTTAATCTACCATCATATTGTGAAGATCAGCTAATTGCAAAAGGTGTAGCGAATATAGATAACTTGAATATTGACACTTATGATAATAAAAATGAACTATATAGTTGTCGAAGAGCATTGCATGAGGGGCACTCTGAGTTTGGAAGGCAAGTGTCAATAATAGCATTGCAAAATTTGACATGAATTTAAATTTAGATGAATTAGCAGGGAAAATAGTTTGCATATATGGCCCCACTGCTTCTGAGAAATCTGACTTTTCAATTGAGATAGCCAGAAAAACGCAAGGTGTGATTATCAATGCTGATTCTATGCAAATTTATAATGGTCTGCCTATATTGACAGCACAGCCTTTAGCGGAATATATGAATCAAGTTGAGCACTCTCTTTATTCAATTATAGAGATAAATAGTGTTTTTTCTGTTTATGAATGGCTGGAGTTATGTGTGAAAGAAATCAGAGAGGCTCAAGAAAGCGAAAAAACTCCTATTGTTGTGGGTGGGACAGGTTTATATTTTTATAGTCTTATGAATGGAATAGCGAAAATACCTGAAATATCAGTAAAAACAAAAGAAAAAGTAAGTGGATTAATTGATAATTTAACATCAATAGAGATGTATGAATTATTAAAAAGGTATGACTTAAACTTATCAAAAAAATTAAATGCCAATGATAAATTCCGTATTACAAGAGGATTAGAAGTGTTTTTTGAAACAGGAGAATCAATTCTCAAGTGGCATGAAGATAAGAATAGTTCTTTTGAAATGAAAGATTTTTTTAATCTTTATATGTTTCCAAAAAGAGATTTTTTATATCAAAAGATAGAAAAGAGATTTTTCAAAATGATAGATCTTGGAGTTATTGAAGAAGTTGAAAAGGTGATAAAAGCCCATAAAATTGATTCTATCCCTAAAATCATTGGTTTTAAAGAGATTGTTGAGTATATTGAAGGGAGAATTAATTTTAATGATATGAAAGATCAGGTGTTGCAGAGCACAAGGAACTATGCAAAAAGACAATATACTTGGTTCAATAATAAATTTGAGCATAGCTGCATAATATCTCGCTAGAGTCAGCACCAAAAATTAAGAATAACTAACGCCACAGAGATGAAAAAATTAGCAATACCTCTTATTTTATTAATATCAATTATTTCTGCATGTGTGCTATCTAGGTATATTTCAGAATACTACCTTTCGTTGTTTTATAGTCTAAGCATGACTATAAAAAGTTTTATTATATTTTGTTTGCCAGTCATTATAATAAGCTCAGTTTATAGTTCGATATCTAATATGCATGGCTCTTCATTAATTATTTTGCCAGCAGTGATTATTTTTATATGTTGCTCAAATTATATTCACGTTTCTAGCGCATCATTTTTAGCACGTGCTTTTTTAGACAGTTCGTTTGATATATCAAGCAATTTAACGACATCGAATGTTGAATTATTATGGGATTTTAATTTTCCAAAAGTTATTTCTAATAATTATGCATTGTTGTTAGGATTTTTTTTAGGAGCTGCAAGTTGCATATCCAGTATTAAGGCGTATGTTGATAAATTAATGAAGCCAATTGATGGTTTGTCGAAAATAATTTTGAAGAAGATATTTATACCAGTTCTTCCTATATTTGTCTTTGGAATGTTATTGAAAGCTTTAGATCAAGGAATTTTCATGATTTTATATAACAACATAAATATTTTTGGCAAGATGTTTATGAGTTTATTTGCATATCTGTTTATTTTATTTATGGTAAGTTCATTATTTAATTTGAGAAAATCTTTGAGGATAGGTGAAAATATTATAGAGCCAGTTCTCACCGGTTTTTCAAGTATGTCTAGTGCTGTTGCGTTGCCTTTTTCTTTAAAAGCTGGTGAAAATAACACAAGCAATAAAAGTTTTTCAAAATTTTTTATCTCCCTTACTGTCAACATACATATGATTGGTGATTGTGTTTTTATACCTTTTTTAGCGGTTATAGTGACAAGGATTTTTGGTTTAACAATTACAAACGATCAGATATATCTTTTTGCCTTTACTTTTATGATTACTAAATTTTCTGGTGCTGGAGTGCCAGGTGGTACAATTTTAATCATGGCACCTGCTCTTGAAAAAATCTTTTTCTTTTCTTCTGAAATGGTGGGTTTGATTACAAGTTTATATATCATCATAGATCCAATTGCTACTTCTGGTAGTGTGTTTGCAAATAATGTCTTTGTGATTATTTTCGACAAAATAATCACTTTTTTTAAAAAAACTAGTAGGGAGTAGTTGCGATATATTTGGATAAAAAATTGAGGGTGTAATGAGTAAGGTTAGTATGTTTGTATGTACTTGCTTATATTTTTTGTTTTCAGCTTGTGTATTTGCAAAAGAAGTTGGTAATGTCACAGGTTTTCCCATTCCTAGATTTGTAACTCTTAAGTTTGAAAAGAGCCATTTAAGAGTAGGACCAGGTTTGGTATATAAAACTGCTTTTGTATATAATTGCAAAAATTATCCATTAAAGGTGATTGGTGAATTTGATAACTGGCGTAAAGTGCAAGATCATAAAGGAGTAGTAGGGTGGGTTAAGCAAAGTTTAGTTACAACTTCTCCTTATGCATTTGTTATGCATAATAAACTTTCGAGTAAAAAAAGCTTGCTATACCCAATAAAAAAACATTTTGCATTGGTGTTTTATTCTCAAGATGAGGCATCTAAGCCTATTTTTCAAGTTGAAATTGGAGCGATAGTGAAAGTGAAGAAGTGTAAAGATCAGTGGTGTCACGTTCAAGTGTCGAGCTATAGTGGATGGATGAAAAAAGTCAATTTATGGGGAGTTTTATGAAGATAGGTATAGCAAATGATCATGCGGGATATGAATTAAAGAGAAAAATTCTAGCCAAGCTCACTGATAACAATGAGTATAGTATCAGAGATTATGGGTCGGATGGCACAGATTCATGCGATTATCCAGATTATGCAGAATTGCTTATTAGATCTATGCTATCTGAAGAAATAGACAGAGGTATATTGATATGTGGCTCTGGCATAGGCATGTCGATGTTTGCGAATAGGTTCCCTGTAATAAGGGCTGCATTGTGTTATAGTCCAAAATCTGCAAAGCTTTCAAGGGAGCACAATAACTCTAACGTATTGGTGTTAGTAGCAAAATTCACTCCTGATATTATGATTGAAACAATATTAGAAAATTTTCTAAAAACGGCTTTTTTAGGAGGAAGGCACGCAAGAAGAGTCTCTAAGTTAAGCATTTTCAATGGAAAATTTTAAAATGTACTAGACAAAATTATTTATTAGTTTACAGTGTGGTGTTAGGGATTTTAAACTAAAAATAATCAAATTATTATGTCGCAATTTAAGGAGTCGAGGTTCTACGAGGAAACGGACTTGATCGTTTCTCCAAAAGAATTCAATGAGACCTTAATATTATTAAGGTCTTTTTTTTTGGGCAAAAATTACGTTGAAGCACATACGCAAAGTAGATTAAGCATTCTTGCTGCGTGTGAAGACCCTAGAACAATTCAAACTTTTACATATCAAGGAAAATTATGGCCTTTGCCACAAACTGGGCAAATGTGGCTGGAGTATGAATTGTTAACAAAGCCTGATGTGCCGGGTTATTTCTGCTTATCCACATCTTATAGAAATGAACCAAATCCAATACCTGGGAGACACAAGCTGATCTTCCCAATGTTTGAGTTTGAATCTCATGGTGATATTAATGAGCTGATTAAGTTAGAACTAGAGCTTGTTGATTATCTCAAAATTCAATCAAAGGAGAATATCGCTATTAAGAAATATTTGGATATGGCGGAGCGTTATAACACTGAGATTATTGAAAGCGAACACGAAGCCAAAATGAAAGAGGAATTTGGTCCAGCAATATTGTTGACACATTTTCCTTTGGTAAGCAGTCCTTTTTGGAACATGAGAATGGACGGCAATATTGCTCGCAAGATAGACGTTATTCTGCAAGGACATGAAACAATTGGTAGTGCTGAGCGTGCAATTGATGTAGATGAAATGTATAAGATCTTTCACACAATTAGCGACGGTGAATATGCAGGTCTTTTATATGAAAAATTTGGCAAAGATAGAGTGAATTATGAACTAGATGCATTCCTCAATCTAAAATTCTTTCCTAGATTTGGAGGAGGTATAGGTGTTAACAGATTGATTAATGCTTTAAAGATGACTCAAAACCAAGAAGTGTAAAATATGAATTTGTTACAATACCAACGTTTTAAAATGCATTCAGGGAATTTTTCTGATTTCAAAATAGAATGCGATGCCTTGGCGCAGGAAGATTATGATACTATAGCAAAAATTATTATTAAAAAATTTGAGTTTTCAGAAGTTCATGGAGTCCCAAGAGGTGGGATTCCATTTGCTTTAAGCTTAGGAAAGCATCTGAAGTCTGAAAGCAAGAATGTTTTAATTGTCGACGATGTTTTTACCACAGGCACTTCGATGAATGAAGCGAGAAACGCTATAGAAAATAATGAAGAAAAGCAAATTATAGGGATTGTTTTGTTTGCAAGGAACCCGACGCCAAGTTGGATTTATCCTGTTTTTTACCTGCATTCGATGTTTAATGATGTTTAATAAGTTAATAATTTCTCCACCTTTTGGAAATATTATTAGTTGGGAATTTGCAACTTCTGTTGTGGGTACCTTTACACTAATGGAAAGGAAAGGGCTTTATTCTCAATATCTTAAAACATTTCGTCCCGTTTATAAGAATAGTCAAATAGGGTGGCGTAATTCTATAGGATTGCGCAATCCAGGAATGGAAAAGTTAAAAACAGAAAAGCTGGAAAGTAAGATATTGTCGATTGCCGCATTAAAACATGATGATTATTATCAAATTGCCGATCATCTGATTAATTTAAAGCTGAATAAAGGGTTATCTGTATCTGCTTTAGAGCTTAATATAAGTTGTCCAAATGCTAAAGTTCTTTTGCCAGAAAGTGATGTGATGAGGAAATTAAAGATGCATTTTGAACTTATTATTAAAGTGCCACCTTATGGAGATAGTGTGAACACAATGAGCTATTTTTTTTGTCACAACGTTAAGTTTTTTCATTTATTCAATTCTTATCCTACATCAAAAGGTGCTTTGTCTGGTTATTTCATTAAAAGGAAGTACTTAAAATTAATCACAAAAGCAAAATTATTTTTTGGGGATGATGTAAATATTATTGCTGGAGGTGGGATTCAATCAATTGATGATCTTAACGACTATAAAAGTGTTGGAGCGACATTTTTTTCAATATCTACGTTATTTTTACATCCTTTGAAATTGTTAAAATTTTATTCTCAATATAAGAAATATTATTATGAAGATATTACACAATAAGAATGCAGAGAACTTTGCTCTTAACATAAGCAATATATTAAAATTAGATATTTCAGATTTTAAAATTAATAAATTTCCTGATGGGGAATTTAATATCAAGATATATGAGGATTTTTTTCTAAAAGAAGTTCTTGTTATTGGGCACTTATTCCCTAACATAAATGAAAATTTATTAGAATTATTATTTTTGATCAATGCAGCAAAAAGAAAAGGGGCAAGAAAAATACATGCTGTGATACCATATTTTCCATATTCCAGAATGGATCATAAAGTTTATGATGAAGATTTTATATCTGCATCATGTGTAGCTTCATTGTTAGAGGCAGCAGGGCTGAGTACATTAGTTACTGTAGATTTGCATTCTAGCCAGATAGAAGGTTTTTTTAGAATACCAGTGAAAAATATTGAGATATTTGAGATATTTCAAGAAAGTTTTGTGTCATTTAATCAAACAAACATGATAGTTGTATCACCTGATTTAGGTGGGAAAGCTAGAAGTTCCGTAATAAGTAAAGCGCTTGCTGTCCCGGTTGCTGTTTTATATAAACAACGAGATGAAAAAAGCAAAGTTGAGATGTCTGGAATTATGGGGGATGTTGAGGGGAAAGATGTGATGCTGATAGATGATATGACAAGCACAGGAGGCACTTTGATAAAAGCAATTGATGTTTTAAAGAATGCAAATATTAGATCTATTAATTTGTTTATAACGCATAATTTACTGGGGATTTTGCATGAAAAAAGGTTGTTTGCTTTGATGAAAAGAGTGAATTCTTTGTTTACGAGCAATACTATTGATGTTCAGAATAAAGGGGCTAAAAATCTCAAAGTTGTAGATATATCAGAGGTTGTAATAAAATATATTCAAAAAAGCATTGCTTAATTGCTTGATTTGCCAAGATAATAAATTTTTTGTTTATAACAAAGCTCAGGAGCTATTGTTTGGTTCTTAGCTTTCCATTTAAGTTAGATTCTATGGCTGAGATGATTCGATCACTAATTTGCATAATTTCTTCTTCTCTTAAAGAATGGTTTTGAGGTTGTAATGTGATGCTAAAGGTAATGGAATACTTTATTTGATTATTTTCTGTCAACTCATATATATCAAATATATTGATGTCTTCCAGGATGTCTATGCAAAGTGCATTAATGCATTTGATTAATTTTAAAGCTTCCACTTTTGTGTTAAATGTGAAGCAAAAATCTCTTTCAATGCTTTGCAGTTTTGATATCTTGATATGCTTTTTTGTTAAGTTTTTTTTACTAAATATTTTTTCTAAAATGTTATCAATAAATAATTCTCCACAGAAAACTCGTTCTTTAAGTTCAAATTTTTTCTGTATTTTAGGATGAAGCTCTCCTACATAGCCAAGTAAAGATTTGTTGTAAAATAATGCAGCGGATTTTTCTTTAATGTAGTATTTTGGAACTTCTTTTTTTATTATCAATATGTTTTGTGTAATTCCAAGATTATATAGCATGAAATAAAAATCATCTCTCAAATTGAAAAAATCAACCTTTTGTTCTGGTCCAAACACAGACTTTCTTTGTGCTAACCCTGTTTTTAATATTGATAGGAATTTTTTTTCTTGTATTTTATTCTCTCTAGAATGTTGATATACTTTTCCTATTTCAAATATTGATATGCTTTTGACACCCTTTAATACATTAGATTGAGCTGTTGTCAACAGACCAGGAAGAAGGCTGCTGCGCATTACATTTAAATCTTGGGTAATAGGATTTTTTAGCTTTATCAAGTCATTATTGTTAAATATCTCATCATTTTCTTCTTTAATGAAAGACCACGAGACAATCTCATTCACGCCTCTATTGAGCATTGATTCTCTTAATGTACCTTCTTGACTTTCTTTTAAGATTGCAAAATCTTTGGGCGTTAGAGAAGATTTTAAGGATATATCGTTTTCTATGCTGTGAATACGTAATATTTCTTCTATTAAAGATTCTTCATTTTCAAGCCCACTTCTCCACCCTGGAACAGAAAATGTATCGTCAAGTTTTTTTTCAAAACCAAGGGTTGTTAGTATTTTTTCGGCTTTTGCTTTAGGAATATCATATCCTAATTTTTTTATTAATTTATTATGGTTGAATTTGATGTGATTGGGGATATACTCATTTACAATGTTGCTGAACCCTCCTTCTACACAACCTTTGCAATATGTTATCACTAGATTTATAATATAATTCAGAAACTGGACTGTATTTGTTTGGTCCACGCATCTTTCAAATCTATATGAGGAATCTGTCTTTATATTTAAAATTCTGGAACTTTTTGTGATTAATGTACTTGGGAAATGAGCAACCTCGATAATGATATTTTTTGTGTACTCATCAACTTTACTGCTCTCTCCTCCTATTATGCCAGCAATTGATAATATTTTTTTGCTATCTGCGATAACTGTGATATTTTCTGGCAAAATATATTCATTGCCATCTAAAGCAAGAAATTTTTCGCCCTCAAGAGATTTTCTAATGATAATATCCCCTTCTATTTTGTCTGCATCATAAAAATGGTTTGGTCTACCATGGTTATGCATTGCAAAATTTGATATATCAACAAGTGAAGTGTGTTTTTTTTTACCTATAGCATGGAAGGTTGATTGAATTATTTCAGGTGATTGTACCCTGTTATCAACATTAGATATCTTCACAAATGATATTTCATTGCATATAGATGAATCTTGAATTTTTACTCCGATATCTAATGGAAGATTCATTGAAAGCTTATTATTGGAAAAGAAATCAAGAAATTCTTTTGTTAACACCCCTAATTTTGCTGCCGCTATTTCTCTAGCTATACCAGAAAATGAAGCGCAGTCTCCTCTATTTGGTGTTAAAGATATAGACATCAATTTGTCATTATAGTCAAAAGCATCTGCGATGGTTGCCCCTATTTTGATGTGATTGGGCACCACTATAATACCGTCAGATTCATTGCCAATGCATAATTCACTAGCTGAGCATAGCATGCCATTGCTTTCAATGCCTCTTATCTTTGTGCTTTTGATTACCAAGCCGTTTTTTGGTATAACTGAGCCAATTTTGGCTAATACAGCCTTTGCATTCAAAGTGACGTTAGGTGCACCGCATATAACGTCAAAATATTCCGTTCCGTCATACACCTTGCACTGCTTTAATTTGGATGCATTAGGGTGATCTTGGACTTCACAAATCATAGCAACTACAAATTGACGATATATTGCATCGTTATCTACTAAGCTTTCTACCTCAAGACCTATTTTGGATAATGTGCTTGATAAGTGATCATCACTTGCTTGGATATCTACGAGTTTGGATAAAGTTTTAAAGTTAAAATCCATTGTCTCTTTATTAATTTACAGTGTTATACGACTCTTTTGTCTTCGTCAGATAGGTTGCAATGATTTTGGACTATCTCACGGGTTATTATTATGTCTTGATTGCTGTGGTTTTTATCAGTCGAAAACTCGAACATGTAGTCGAGCAATATACTCTCTAATATAGACTTGAGACCTCTTGCGCCAGTTTCACGCTTCAAACTAATTTGAGCGATAAGTTTTTGTGCTTCAGGCTCAATCAGTAATTTACAGTTATTAAGGGAGAATAGTTTTTCATATTGCTTGATCAATGAGTTCTTTGGTTCATTTAAAACTTTGATTAACATCTTTTCATCCAAAGGTGTAATGGAAACTATTTGCGGCACTCGTCCTATAAACTCAGGTATTAAGCCGTATTTTAAAAGATCTTCAGGCTCAACGTTATCAAATATATTGTCAGAACCTTTTTTGTCGTCATTTTTTCTTATGCTCGCTTCA
This sequence comes from Candidatus Midichloriaceae bacterium, assembly GCA_965655955.1. Taxonomy (GTDB): domain Bacteria; phylum Pseudomonadota; class Alphaproteobacteria; order Rickettsiales; family Midichloriaceae; genus CBFHIH01. The sequence continues at coordinate 13,510 of CBFHIH010000024.1, forward strand.
AATCCTATGCTACCTTTTTCCTGGCGTGTTTGAATGATTTTCTCTAAACCAGCAAAAGCTCCGCTGCATATAAATAATATATTTTTTGTATCTATATGTATTAATTCTTGATGAGGATGCTTTCTTCCTCCTTGTGGAGGGACAGAGGCTACGGTGCCTTCCATGATTTTTAAGAGCGCTTGCTGAACTCCTTCCCCTGAAACATCTCGAGTGATGGATTGGCTTTCTGATTTTCTGGATATTTTGTCTATTTCATCTATGTAGATAATTCCTTTTTCAGCTTTTTTAACATCGTAATTGGATGATTGTAAAAGTCTGACTAGTATATTTTCCACATCATCGCCGACATATCCTGCTTCAGTGAGAGTGGTAGCATCAGCTATTGCAAAAGGAACACTTAAGATTTTGCTTAATGTTTGAGCAAGCAAAGTTTTGCCGCACCCGGTCGGTCCTATCATCAATATGTTTGGCTTTCTGATTTTCTGGATATTTTGTCTATTTCATCTATG
>CBFHIH010000025.1:0-13326 GCA_965655955.1 Candidatus Midichloriaceae bacterium
CTGCTGTTCAAGGCAATGAAGAAGCCACTCAATTAATGGAAAAAATCTCTCAATTTCTTGGCTCTCCTCAATTATCAGGAGGCGATTTGTCAGGAAAGTTATCTGGCTCCATAGAGAATTTCGCAAGATCCCTTAAGGATTTAACTTTGACAGCTGGAACGCTTGGCGACATGAAGATGGAATCAGCTTATAAAGATGCAGAAAATTTAGTTTCAACAATCAATGACATTGGTAACAAATTGATTGATCTAAGGGTCGATGCTGACAGTCAAATCTATGAAAAGGTGCAAAAATTAAATCAAGAGATACAAAATATCAGGGATTTAAGTGAAAAACTTCCTCTTTTAAAAGATTCTCCTATAGAATATAGCACCGCACAGGACAAAATTGTTGCAGGCATGAAGGAAATTTCAAAATATATTGAAGTTGAAGCATCTACTGATAGTAAAGGTAACTTTCTTTTACAAACAGCGTCAGGGGTAACTTTGATTCAGCATGGCATGAATTATGAAGTTAAATTTGAGCACACTGCAAACAAAAACGCTTATCTGGATCCAACTCACCGATTTTCCTCTCTTTATGTGCTGAATAAAAACAATCCAGATACACCAGCTTTTAGGCTGCAATTGGTCAGTGAAGGCGAGTCAGAGAACACAGTTTCTAAACTGAAAAATGGCGAATTAGCAACTTTGTTTGAATTCCGAGATAAAATAATTCCAAAAATATCACAAAGCCTTGACCAATATACAGGGGTCATGGCAAAAAAAATCAATGATGCTTACGCCAATTCCACAGAAACAAATGGCTTTCAGAAGATAACAAGCCGACCTGGCCTCTCTCCTTCTCAACCAGTTGCAAGCACGGCAGGAACATTTAAGATTTTGATATTAGATGATCAAGGAAAAGGTGCAAACACTGTTTTTGACGTCAATGTAGACACTTCAACAGTGATGTATGACACCTCTCCTTTTAACACAAACACTATAGTGAGTAAGATTAACGATACAGGAGATTTGAATGCTTCATTAGATACTGATGGTCGTTTAGTGATAGAGTCAACCAATCCTAATCAACGTTTTGTTATTTTAAACGACACAGCAAAGTTTGTCACTGACGGTCAAGGATTCAATCAATTTTTTGGTTTTCAGTCTGTTTTTGATTTTCAATCAGGCATGCATCATAATTCTAACAATTCGAAAAATGCAGCAGTGGCTTTAAAATTGCATGACAGCATCACTGCAAAAAGAGGATTCAATACGGCTGAGCTTGACTATAAGTCAGGCACTGATTATTCAATTGCAAGAACAAACAATGTTGCCAATCTCACCGAAGCTATCGATGAGAACGTTACAATTGATGGAAATGATGTAATATCACGTTATTCAGGAAGTCTTTCAGGATACGGCAAGCACGCGATTTTAGCCTTGAAAGAAAAGAGGGATGATTACACTGCAAAAGCAGAAAATAGTAAGTTAGAGCTTGAAAGCATAGAACAAAAAATAGCTGAAGAATCTGGGATCAATGTTAATGACGAAATGTTGTCTGCGATGATGATGAAGCGTTTATATGATGCATCAATGAAGGCGTGGGGTATGGCAAATGAATTGTTTTTTAAATTTTTAGATAGTATTGTAGTTAGATAGGAGGTTATATGACTAATATTAGTGGCGTTGGTGATTATTACTCCAATGATCAATTTATGAAAAAAATTGGTGGATTTCAAGGGGAGATGTCTGATGTTCAAAGGCAAGTCTCAACTGATAAGAAGCACCAAGAATTCAACGAATTTTCACAAGCTGACCTGGAACTTGCCTTATCATTTGGATCAGATGTTGTGAAGCATGAGGGGAATATCAAAACCTTAAACACCACTATGTTAAAATCCAATGAAGCATCTGATAAACTTCGCAACGTTCAACAATATCTAGATGCAAAAAGCAGAGAATGGACAACATTAACAACATCTTTCACCAATGCAACCGATGACCAGCTGAAAAATTTTGCAAGAAACACACTCAATGAATTGGAAAATATGTTAAATGCCACATCCAATTATGACGGCAGTTACATGTTTGCTGGTCAATCATCCGATATCAAGCCTGTTGATTTCTCTTCTTTATCAACAACACACCCATCTCCTACAGTTAACACTTCTGATTGGTATAAAGGATCTGACCAAAAAATATATTTTGAGCATGATGGCAGAAAAGTTGAATTTGGGTTTTTAGCTAAAGATCTAAACGGTATGAATGCTTTTATAACATCATTGTTAAATATAAAAAATAATACTGGAACACCTCCAAATGCTGACAAAGAAGCCGTTGGCAATCAATTTACAAATATCAAGGAAGAACTTGGTATTAAAAAACAGGCTTTTGACGAAAAAACCAAAGAGATAAAATCTTTTCAAGAGGATGAAGAGACGAAAAAAGAAAAATCATGCAATTTATATTTTGAAAAAGTCAAGTTAAGCGATGTTGAGAGATTTGAAAAGGTTGTGATGATGCAAAGTCTCGGTCAAAAACTAAAGGCGCTTTATCAAATACAACAGATTTGTAATTCTTCTAGTATACTTAATTTTATGTAGGTATTTAACTTGGAATTACCTAAGGAAAAAAATACTTCATTTGTAATCAACAGCAGATTTGGATCTCTGAGTGTGTCTGAGGAAACAAAAATTATATTTCCTTTAGGCCTTTTAGGGCTCGAAGAAGATAAATATTTTTTTGTTGCCAAATCCAATGACCCAAAACTTAATGGTTTTGTGATTTTACAATCAGCAAACAAAATTCATCTTTCATTTCTGTCTATCTCAATACCATTAGAAAATAACTTAATTTCTTTAATTGACATAGAAAAAGCTGCAAAACAACATAGTTTATCTGCAACAGATATATCTATTTTATTGATCTGTCGAACAAAAATCATTGATATAAAACCAGCCGTATTTGCCAATGTCAAGGCGCCACTCATCATAGATGTGCCAAGTAAAAAAGCGGTGCAACATGTTTTATATGATGCAAAATATAAGATTCAACACAGAATTTTATAAATGAAAATTTTTCCTAGCGGCATAATCCATTTATTGCCAAAATCCTTGTATTCTAGATTCATTATTATAATACTCTTGCCCGTTATCATTATTCAATGCGTAACTATTATAATTTTTTATGAAAGACATTGGAAAAAAGTTAAAAACCATCTTGAAAACAACATAGCGAATGAAATTGCTGTGGTTTTTAATATACATAATAATTGCACCATTGACATTGCACAGCCACTAGATCTAGATTATAACATAGAACAAAACAAAAATTTCGTTAAAAAATATATAATTGCAGAAGATTTAAAAGTTTTGAAATCCAAAATAGAAGAAAGATTAAAAATCCCTATTGACATAGATTACACAAAAGATAAAAGTGAGATTGAAGTTACTTCATTGCTAAATGCCAATAAAATATTAAAAATCTCTTTTTCAAGCAAAAGAATAAAAAATTCCACCACATATATTTTTGTGATATGGATTGTCAGTACAGCGGTTTTATTTACCATCATTGCCCTGCTCTTCATGAGAAATCAAGTAAAGTCTATATTAAATCTAACAAAAATAGTGCATAATTTCACAAAAGGTCAAGTTAAAGAATTGAATCCTTCAGGAGCGCAGGAAATAAAGTTTCTTGGATTATCCTTTTTGAACATGCAAAAAAAAATCACCAAAAACATAAAGGATAGAACTGAGTTATTAACCCATATAGCACATGATTTGAGGACCCCTCTTACAAAAATTAAGCTGAAGCTAGCTTTAATGAAAGATGATCAAAATCAAGATGATATAATATTAAAAAATATAGTAAAGATAGAAGGAATGATCACAAGTTATCTACAGTATGCAAAACAAGAGGGTAATGAAGAAAGTAAAAAATGTGATGTAATCAAAATATTAAAAGACAGCATTTACTTATTCGATGATAAAAAAATAAAATTAAATTGCCTTGTTTCAGAGCATTATATATATGGCAAACCCTTAGCTTTAGAAAGAGCGCTGAGTAATATTATTGAGAATGGACTGAAGTATTGTGATAAAATTCTTCAAATCACTGCTAAAGAAGATAAGGATGCTTTAAAAATATCAATAGAAGACGATGGAGAAGGCATTCCAGAAGAAAAATATAAAACTCTTTTTAAACCATTTCATAAAGAGAAAGGTAATGGTGAGGGATTTGGACTTGGTTTGTCTATAGCGAAAAATATAATTAATGCTCATTTTGGTAAAATTGAACTAGGCACAAGCCAATTTAATGGTTTAAAAGTAATAATAACATTTTCAAAATAAAGTTATGAAAAAAGTTTTATTATGCATTTTAGATGGATGGGGGTTTTCCGCAAAACAGGATAATAATGCTATTTTTTTGGCTAAAACTCCTTTCTTTGACTTTTTATATAAAAATTACCCATATAGTTTAATTGAAGCCTCTGGCAATATTGTTGGTCTTCCACAAGGTCAGATGGGAAATTCAGAAGTGGGGCATTTAACAATTGGTGCAGGAAGAACAGTGAGGCAGGATTTATTAAAAATACATCATTTATTTCAAAACAAGAATTTTTTTGATAAAAACAATGCTTTAAATGATGTTGTTAAAAATTCACAAAGTAACCGATGTCATATATTAGGACTGCTTTCTGACGGCGGAGTACATTCACATATTTCTCATATAATAAAGCTAGCAGAATTTTTGAAAAATAAAGGAATCGAGGTTTTATTACACATCTTTACAGATGGCAGGGATACAAATGTTGATGTTGCTCTAAATTATATCAAGCAAATCCAGGATTTAGGAATAAAAATTGCCTCTATTTCTGGACGTTACTATGCTATGGACAGGGATAATAGATGGAACAGAACTGCACTAGCATATGAAGCGATAATGAACGCTCAAGCACCTATATTCCAATCCTTACAAGAATATGTTTCAAAAAGTTATGATGAGCAAATATTCGATGAATTTATCATGCCTGCAGTTGCTGAAAATTATGAAGGGATAAAAAGCGGTGATTCAATAATCTTTGCTAATTTTAGAGCAGATAGAATACGCCAGTTAGCAGAAGCTATATTTGGAAACACAGAATTTCATCAAAAAATAAAATTTAGTTCTAAAAATATTTTGACAAAATATTCTGAAAAATTGGCTAGTGTAGCAAATGTCGTTATTACACCCACAAAAATAACAAACCACTTAGGGCATATATTATCACAAAGCAACATAAAACAATTGCGCGTTGCTGAAACAGAAAAATATCCTCACATAACATATTTCTTAAATTGCGGAGAAGAGACATCTTTTGCATTAGAAGAAAGAGTTTTGATCTCCTCACCCAAAGTTAGCACTTATGATCAACTCCCTGCTATGTCAGCACATCAAATAACAGAAACGGTTATCAAAAAGCATATTGAACAAGAATATCAATTCACATGCATAAACTATGCAAATGCTGACATGGTTGGTCATACAGGAGACTTGAATGCTACAATTAAAGCTTGTGAAACAGTTGATGAATGCATATCAAAATTGGCCCCCTTTTGCGAATCAAAAGATATTGATATAATTATTACTGCTGACCATGGGAATGCAGAGGAGATGATGGATGATAAACAGCAGGTTAAAACATCTCACACGCTTAATAAAGTGCCCTTAATATATTATGCGAAAAATAAAAATAATGTGAAATTATTAGATGGCAATTTAACTGATATAGCCCCAACTATTTTGTCACTTTTAAATATATCAAAGCCAGAAGAAATGACAGGAAACACGTTAATTAAATTTTAAATATGAACCAATCAACACCCCCAGCCTTACTCTTGGAGAATGTTTCAAAAATATATTCAAAAATAGTTGCACTAGATGACATATCACTTTCTGTCAATCAAGGTGATTTTTTAGCATTAATTGGCAAAAATGGTGCTGGGAAATCCACATTAATTAACATTATCACTTCTTTATTAACTAAGGATTCAGGTAAAATCAAAGTGTTTGGTTTGGATTATGACATAGAGCATGAAAATGCAAAAAAATCGATTGGCACTGTGCCACAAGAATTCAACTTCTCTATCTTTGAAAAAGTAATTAATATTTTAATTGATCAAGCTGGATTTTATGGAATCTCTTATGATATAGCATATGAAAGAGCAAAAAAATATCTGTCACTACTCAATTTATGGGAAAAAAAGGATGAAGCTGCCTTAAATCTCTCAGGAGGCATGAAGAGAAGACTTATGATTGCACGATCGTTAATTCATGAACCAAAATTATTAATATTAGATGAGCCAACTGTGGGAGTGGACACGGAAGTAAGAAGAATTATTTGGGATTTTCTATCTGATCTACATAAAAATGGCAAAACTATCATATTAACAACACACTATCTAGAGGAGGCTGAAAAGCTTTGTGACACTGCTGCAATTATTGATAAAGGCAAAATAGTCAAGAATTGCAAAATGCATAACATATTGAACATAAACATGTGCCAGACTGTTATAGTTCAAATTTCACCAGTTAAAAATCAAAATACAAAGGAGAATTTGATCGAGAAAAACATCGTTTTCCTTGATGATTACCATGTTTGTTTGAAAATTGATGTAGAGAATCGCTTCACAGATTTATTATCATCCTTGATCGAACATGGCGTAAATATAATTGGTGTGAAAAATGAAAAATCAAAACTTGAATCATTACTTGAATCTCTATGAAAATCTCTAAATTAAAAAATAACATTCAGTGGATGTCGTATTTAACGATTTTAAAAAAAGAAATCGCTAGAATAATTAGAATATGGCCAAGAACGCTAATTCCCTCCATTATCACAACCGTGCTATATTTTTTAATCTTTGGAAAAGTGATTGGCTCTCAGATCTCAAACATTAATGGGGTGAGTTATATGGACTTCATCATACCAGGGTTAGTGTTGATGCCAGTGATAACAAATGCATTTAGCCAAACTGTTTTTTCATTTTTTCTCATGAAATGGCAAAGAAGCATAGAAGAAATATTAGTGTCTCCAACTAAAAACTTTGTAATAATATTTGGTTTTGTATCAGGTGGAATCATCAGAGGAATGATCAACGGATTGCTTGTTTTAATGGTTGCCATGTTGTTTTCAGATAATCTAGCAATAAAAAACTTTACAATCATTTTCATTACTATGTTTCTCACTTCAGCAATATTTTCGCTGTTAGGATTTTTGAATGCTTTGTTTGGAAAAACATTTGACGATCTAGAAGGTTTCTCTTCCTTTGTTCTCACACCCATGATTTATCTCGGTGGGGTGTTTTATAACATACAAAATTTACCAGAACCCTGGCTGTCAATTTCTTTGCTAAACCCCATCGTATATATGATCAATTCTTTGAGATATGGTTTTTACGACATTGATTTTATAAATATAAAACTTCTTTATTGTATAATGATATGTTTCGTTATAACGCTTTTTTTATTAGCATGTAAGCTGTTTTCTAAAAAAATCAGAACTTGATTTGAGACTATTGAAATCATAACTTTTTCCTCTTGACAAAAAGATCCTCTCATACGACACTGCTTGTAATTAAGAATGATTATTAATTGCAATTAGGAATGGTGAGATTATCAGATTTAAAAGAAGGGGAAAGATTTAGTGTCAAGCAGTGCTTATTAAGCAATATAGAAAAACTTCACTTAATGGAAATGGGCTTGGTGTTGCATAACAACCTACAATTAGTCAAAAAGAATGTCTTTGGCTTTATGATGGTGCAGTGTTCTGGCATAAAATATGCTATAAGTTGCGATATAATGAATCAGATTATTGTCGAAAGTACCATCTCATAACAAATGATGAAAAGTATGATTGTTGGGATAATAGGAAATCCAAACTCTGGAAAAACAACTTTATTCAATCAGCTGACAGGATCACAGCAAAAAACAGCTAATTGGCCAGGTGTCACAGTAGAAAAAAAGATAGGTCACATAAGATCAAACAATCTAGATATAGAAATTGTTGACCTACCGGGAATTTACACATTAGGGCTTCTTGAAAATAAAACTGAGGACCAAAAAATTGCAGCTGATTTTTTAGAAAATGAGAAATTTGATTGTATCATTAATATTTTGGATAGCACAAACTTAGAACGAAATCTTTACTTAACCCTTCAATTATTAGAAAAGAAAATACCTCTAGTTGTTATATTAAATATGGATGACATTGCTTTGAAAAAAGGCATTGATATAAACGCACAGTCCTTGTCAGAAAAAATAGGATGCAGAGTTTTAAAAATTTCATCCAACAAGCCTTCTGATGTCAAGAGAGTAAAAAACATCCTGTTTGAAAAAGAGATAAAAAAATCTCTATCTGAATTATATTATGATAATCATTTCTCAGAATCTGATTTTTTAAACAAACACACCATTGAAGAGCTCATCAATAAGAGATACAGCACAATATATCAAATATGTAAAAAGATTATTACCAGTAAAAACGCCAAGCTTAATCAAAACTTTTCTGACAAAATAGATTATATCGCTTTAAATAAATATCTCGGAACACCTTTATCCTTTTTAGTGTTTTATTTATTGTTTTTTCTTAGCATCAAAGTTGGAGGTATTTTTCAAAATTTCTTTGTTGCAATAAGTCAAGCCACTTTCACTGATTTACCCACAGCATTGTTATCTCAATGGATATCAAGTGACAATTTTTTACTTACGGTGATAAACGGCATTGGATATGGCCTTGAAACTATAGCGTCTTTTATACCTATAATATTTTTCATGTACTTTTTTTTACATATTTTAGACAGCAGTGGATATTTGAGTAGAGTAAATTTAATATTCAACAAAACGATGTCTGCCATTGGATTGCATTCAAATGCCACATTTCCGTTGGTGGTCTCTTTGGGATGCAATGTTCCTGCTATATCAGCAACAAGGATTTTGCCAAATGACTCAAAAATCGCATCCATTATGATGTTGCCGTTTATATCATGCTCTGCAAGATTTGTGATTTATGCGCTGTTTTGCTACATCTTCTTTCGTGAAAACACATCTTTTGTCATCTTATTGCTTTATGGTATTGGCATATTGGTTTCTATTTTAACTGCATTGCTTTTAAAAGAATCAAACAAAAAAAGAAGTATAAGGGAAAATTTGATTGAAGTGCCCAGTTATAAATTCCCACACTTTAGAATAGCAATCTCCAGCTCTTTTCATAAAACAAAAAATTTCGTCAAAGGCATCTCAAAGACAGTTGTGATGTTATTTATGCTTCTAAGCGTAATAAGCCAATTCACAGTGCAAGTAAATCAACAAGAAACTCCAATAATTAATATAGTGGGACAAAAATTATCCTGTGTTTTTGAACCAATCGGAATAGATGAAAAGCACTGGCAGCTATCCGTTGCCAGCATCGCTGGCGTGTTTGCTAAAGAAGTGGTGATAGGAACTTTGTCTGGACTATATGGGCAATCAGTGGATTCTGATAAAAACAACATCACTCTAAAAGATGTTTATCAAAAATATAAAAGCGGAGTTTTAGAGACATATGAAAATCTTATAGATCTATTTAGCGAAACAAAAAAAGATGAAGACATGGACATCAATTTAATCGATAATATGAAAGATGCTTTTACAAATAAGCTAAGCGCTTTTTGTTACATGGTTTTCATATTATTGTACTTCCCTTGTCTGTCAGTTTATGCTTCAATAAAAAAAGAAATAGGCAGAAGGTTTGCAATTATTTCAGTGTTATATTCAACTGCAATCGCTTATTCATTATCAGTGGCTATATATCAATTGTTAAATCCGATAATTAACAATGAAACTCTCGATTATCAAAGCTCATTACTTGGAGTGATGGGGATATTACTAAGCATGAGCTTTTTTAGAATTAGCATTAAGTCAAAAGTGACATTGAAAAAGTAAAGCTATTTTTCATCTTTTTCCATGCCAATTGCTTTTTTCAGCATATCATAAGAATTCATGAGTGATGTTTTTTCATTATAAGGCTGAGATATAAACTGATTAATCTGGTCAATATATTGAATAGATTCATCAATTTTTGGATCAGAGCCTTTTTTATAAGCCCCTATTCTAATTAAATCTTCCATATCTGAATATTGAGATATCAATCTTCTTGCTCGATCTACTATTTTATTTTCCTCTGGGGTATTACACTTTGGCATAGTCCTTGAAACGCTTGACAGAACATCAACAGCTGGATATATGCCAAGACTTGCTATTTTCCTGCTTAAAACAATATGTCCATCCAAGATACTTCTAACAGCATCTGCAATTGGCTCATTGTGATCATCTCCTTCAACAAGCACGCTAAAAAATCCCGTCACATCCCCTTCCCCATCTTCTCCTGGGCCAGCTCTTTCAAGCAACCTCGGCAATTCAGCAAAAACACTTGGTGTATAGCCCTTAGCGGTTGGCGGCTCACCAGTTGCCAAGCCTATTTCTCGCTGAGCCATTGCAAACCTCGTTACACTATCCATCATGCATAAGACACTAAATTTATGATCTCTAAAATAATCACATAAAGTCATGGTAAGATAAGCAGCTTGCTTTCTTCTTAGTGGTGATTCATCAGAAGTTGAAACCACTACTATAGCTTTTTTCAATCCTTCCTCGCCTAAATATTCCTCCAAAAACTCTTTGACCTCCCTGCCCCTTTCGCCAATCAATCCTATAATCTTAATATCTGCATCTGAATATTTTGTCATCATTGATATCATCATGGATTTTCCAACTCCTGATCCAGAAAATATTCCCAGTCGCTGACCATGACAACAACTAGCAAAAGCATTAATAGACCTTATTCCAAGATCTAATTTCCCCCCAACCCTCTTTCTTAAATGAGCTCTTGGTGGAACATTATGCAAATGATACGGTATATTTCCATCTACTAACGGTCCTTTATTGTCAATAGGCTCACCAAATGAATTCAAAACCCTTCCTATCCAGCTTGATGAAGGATATATTGCTTGATCATGTGAGATCACGCATACTTTACATCCTATACCTAAATTAGTTGCAACATCATAAGTCATCATCATAGCCTTGTCTTCTTTAAGACCTATAACCTCAGCATATAATTCTTCACCACTTTTGTTTATTATCTTACATTTTGATCCAACTGAAACAAAAGGAGCTATTCCCGTTGCTTCTATTAACAAACCATTCACAACACTAATCAATCCTATAATCTCATGTTTTGGAATGTTGTTGATATCTGAGATAATATTTTTTATTATATCGGACATGATAAAGAAAATTATAATAATTACTTAGGAATCTCTCATGGAAATCAAAGTTTTTCAAGTTCAAAAAGAAGATTCTGATATAAGGATCGATAAATGGTTTTATAGAAATATTCCAGAATTCCCATTTTCTTTATTACTAAAATTTTTAAGAAAGGGATTAATAAGACTCAATGGCAAAAGAGTTAAAAACAACATAAGGATAATTGAAGGACAAATAATAAAAGTACCTGTAATAAAAGAAAAAGAAGTAATTAGCAATAATATAGATGATGCAGTTGTCGATATTTCAAAAGAAGATGTAAAAAGCATTTCGAAGTCCATTGTATATGAAAATGAAGACATAATAGTCTTAAATAAACCTTATGGGTGGTGCATTCAAAAAGGAGAAAAAGTCACAAAATCCATTTATGATGTTCTACAATTTATGGGCAAAAACCCCAAAATCATTCATAGGATAGATAAACACACCACAGGTGTTGTCGTATTGGCTAAAAATTCATCTACAGCCTCACACATGGGCGCAGTATTTAAAAACAGATCTGCAGAAAAAAAGTATCTTGCCGTTTTTTTAGGTGTACCAGAAAAAAAACACGGGGTAATACATTCTATTATAGAAAAAAAAGATAATTTAGATACAAAATCTCAAGAGGCTATCACTGAATATATTGTTCAAGATAAGACTGATTTATTATCATTTGTAGAATTAAAGCCAAAAACTGGCAGAAAACATCAAATTAGGCTGCATGCAAATGAGCTAGGATGTTGTGTTTTAGGAGATGATAGGTTCAGACTCAGAGATGAATTGGGAAAAAGTTTCCGTAATCAAAAGATGCATCTGCATGCTCATGAATTAAGCTTTACATTAATGGAAAAGAAATATAGCTTCAAGGCAGATTTGCCAGAGCATATGAAAAACACCATCAATAAATATTTTAAAAAAGTTGTCTACTAAAGCAGTATATCCAGGAACCTTTGACCCTGTTACGTTTGGTCATATGGATGTTATCAAAAGATCTTCAAAGATATTTGACACAGTGATTGTTGCTGTTGCAATTGACACCAGAAAATCTCCCTTGTTTAATATTGAGGAAAGAGTCTCTATGCTTGAAAAGGAGATTAAGGAAAAAAAATTGTCTAACGTTATAGTAAAGGGTTTCAATGGATTATTGACAGATTTTGCTTTTGGGCAAGACATCAAGATTATTGTGCGGGGTCTCAGAGCGGTTTCTGATTTTGAATATGAATTTCAAATGTCTTTTATCAATAAATCCCTGCACAAAGAAATTGAAACAGTATTTCTTCCTGCAACTGAAAATGTACATTTTGTTTCTTCAAGTTATGTAAAAGAAATCAGCAAATTGGGAGGAGATTGTTCAAAATTTATTCCAAAACATGTAATAGATATGCTTAACGCCAAATTTTCATAGATATTTTAATTAATTAGCATCTTTGCTATTTTCTCAAAATCATCTATGGATAAATTTTCAGCTCTTGAGTTTGGATCTATTTCCAAATTAACTAACACTTCTTCCGTTGAAGATAAAAGCTTGTTTAAGCTTGTTTTTACTTTTTTTCTCCTTTGGCCAAAGGCATGTTTTGCAACTTCAGAAATCTTAGAAACAATATCAGCAGGCGGAGTTTTTTTCTTTGGTGTTAATTTAATAACAGAAGATGTAACCTTTGGCTCTGGAAAAAAAGAGCATGGTGGTACATCAAACAGCAATTCACAGTCACATAGATACTGAGTTAATACAGATATTTTTCCATAATCTTTACAATCTTTTTCAGAAACTATCCTATCCGCAAGCTCTTTTTGAATCATAATTATGATTTCATTTATTTGCCCAATATTCTCCATCCATTTAACTATCAATGCACTTGATATATTATAAGGCAAATTTGCTACCACAGTAAAAGGGCCACTAAAAAGCACATCTTCTTTGAACTTTATTGCATCATCATGTATGATCTTAAGAGCTGGATAAGAATTTCTCAATTTTTCCAATTCTGTTAAAAAGCTTTTATCAATTTCAACAGCA
>CBFHIH010000026.1:0-13182 GCA_965655955.1 Candidatus Midichloriaceae bacterium
TGTTTTAATGGGCTGCCAAATAATGTATCTGACGCAAAAGATTTTAGGGGTCCACAAAGCCATTCTCCAATTGGCAACCCAAATCCAGTTTTGGGTTGATCAAGTAAATTATCTGAGAGATACCCATCTAGCACTGATCTTGAAAGCATCTTAGTTTTGCCGTTGTGAATCTTATATTCTGAGGGCAAACTCCACATAAATTCAAAAATACGATGATCTAAAAAAGGTACTCTTGTTTCTAAACTATTTCTCATAGCCGCTCTGTCAACCTTGACAAGGATATCATCGCTTAAATAACTGTCAGAATCTGCAATCATCATCTTCTCAAAATCTCTAAATCTTGAATCGTCAAATACCGGATGTATATTAACTTTATGAGAGGTAGAACGAATGCTGTCCTCAACTAACAGATGATTGGGTGCTAATAGAGAGTCGTACAATTCAAAAATATTTTTACACTCAAGTGATTGAAATACCTTTTGAAGCTTTAAATTAAAATTCTCCCACTTTGAATCTATTCCAGCAATTCTTGAAGTTGTTGCAATAGGAGCATGAAGATATCTAGCATGTTTGGATAGGAAAGATCTTATAGATACTGGAATAGAATTTATTATTGACCAATATCTTTGAGCATATTCATAACGATTATAACCACCAAATATCTCATCACCCGCATCGCCAGATAATGCAACTGTTACCTTGCTTTTTGCTAGCATCGAGACAAGATATGTTGGAATCTGCGATGAGTCTGAAAATGGCTCCCCATAAAATTTAAAAATATCTGGAATTAATTTTATAGCCATGCTTGAATCTATATATTGCTCGGTATGGTTTGCACCAATTGACTTAGCTATCTTTTTTGCCTTTTCAGCCTCATTTCCAGAGTTTGATTGTCCAATGGAAAATGTATTAATTGGCAAAGATGATTGAGCCGCCATAATGCTGGCAACCAACGAAGAGTCAAGTCCCCCCGAAAGAAAGCAGCCTATGGGCACATCAGATATCATTTGATCAGCAATTACAGAGTTTAGCAGAGTGTCTAATTGGTCAACTGCATTTTTATAGGTGCCATTATAGGGATTGCTTTTAGCAATTGTTGCCTTTTCATATGAAGACCAAAAGCGCCTTGTTTCAAAATCCATGGAGGGAAGGTTAAATTCTATATAAGACCCAGGAAGAACTTTATAGATTCCATTATAGATTGTTTGATCTCCTCCAAAATTATTAGTTTTTAAGAATCTATCTATGTATTTAATATTTAAAGTTTGATTAAACGTTGATAGAGAATTTAATGATTGGAGTTCTGAAGAAAATATAAACTGCTTTTTCCTTTCTGATTCCCAGCCAAAATATAATGGTTTTTCTCCAAACCGATCTCTACATAAATACACTTTCTTTTTTGCATCATCCCATAAAGCAAAAGCAAACATGCCATGTATTTTTTTCAGGGTATCAATCAACCCCCATGCTTCGATGCATGCTAAAAGCGTTTCTGTATCTGAAGTACCTTTCCAAATATTAGATGATAGGCCTAAGTCCTTGCGTAGTTGGAGATGATTGTAAATTTCTCCATTGTACGTAATAGTGAAATTTGTTGATGTCGATTGCATCGGTTGTGTGCCATTTATTGTGAGGTCTAATATTGCAAGTCTCCTATGACCAAAAGCTACCTGATTGCTAGGATGAAACCAAATATCGTGGCTATCAGGTCCCCTATGTATGATCTGATTTAGCATTGATCCAAGCTCTATGTTAGAAACTGAAGGATCTGATGGCTCTCGATTGATTAACCCTGCTATTCCACACATTTAATGATCCATTGATTTTTTATTACTATTACATGAATTTGAACTGTTTAACAAAGAAATATAAATAACAAACCACACTATTGGATGCCTGCCAATAAAAATAAAAAGTGAGAAAATAACCAGCCCTATTAAAGCTGATGCAGCAAAGTTTTCATTTTTTTTAAGAAATTGATATATTGAAAAAATTATCGGTAAATAAAATAAAGAAGATAAAATTATTC
Organism: Candidatus Midichloriaceae bacterium; assembly: GCA_965655955.1. GTDB lineage: Bacteria > Pseudomonadota > Alphaproteobacteria > Rickettsiales > Midichloriaceae > CBFHIH01. Next base: position 2,030 of record CBFHIH010000026.1, read on the forward strand.
CTCCAATTGTAAGAAGATCTACTAAACTGGAATGCGACTCCCAGCCTTCAAATGGCGCTAAATATCCGGAGAAGACCCCAGCACCATAACCAATAAATATTGACATGGGGCTTGCAGCCCATGCAATCAAGCCATTTTCAATTAAATTAAATCGATAATTTGAATTAGAGGCAGCGTACCAGAGATCTGCAGCCAAAATATATAAGGTATCTAAGTTCAAAAAAATAAATATTAAAGATAGAAAGATAGCGAGTAAATAAATAGAAAAAATATATGGAGATCTCGAGCCGATAAAGAATATGAAGGATAACATCATGGCAACAAGGCCCAATTTTGCAGCATCAGAAAGAGTGATATATATCAATGTAGATATAAATAAGAATAATAAAAATCTATGTATTACACGTATTGGGAATTGGGATATTATTGCTAAGCAAGATAGAAGGTATATTGCAAGCCTATTTGGATTGTCTGAACCCCCAGAATATCTTCTGCCACTATACCATGATTCTTCATTACCCAAAAATGCAAAGCATATTATCAAAACAAAAAAAACAGTTGTAGCTCCTATAATATGGTGGTTCAGACGCAATAAAGAAATGATTAATAGAGAAGCAAAGCAACTTAAATACGGCAAAAGTTCTAGCGATGAAGATCCGTAATTAAGAGAGTAATAACTATTTAAAATAGTGTTAGGTACCATACAAAACAGAAAAAATAAATTAAGTATAAGTATGTATTGAATTCCAATATTATTAATTATAATTTTTCTAAAATTAAAGCATAGTATTAGAAGACAACAATAAGTTATTAAAGCAAGAAGAATCTCGCCTGTACCAATTCTTCCAATGAGTCGGAAGCGATCAAATAGAATAAAACTGAAAGATATACCGAAAAGAATTTCAAGAATATATTTTTTAGAAGCAATAATATTAAAAAATTTTGCCATATACCTCTAGAATTTTTGAAAAAATAACTGATTAAGATAATGCATAAAATCATCTATAGCATTCAATACATTAAATTGATTCCTAGTCTGGCTTGATGGCAATAAAAGATCATTTTGATTATCAAGTGAAATTAGTAAATCTTCAAATTCATTGATTGATTTGCAAATATATCCGAGTTTGTACTTTTTTATAATTTTAGAAGCTTCTGAGTTTTGGGAATCTATTATAATAATTGGCTTCTGGAGGTAAATATATTCATAGATCTTACCAGTAACTACATGCTGCTCTCCTGAATGATCCATCATTAATAAAAGCAAAATGTCTGCATTCATTCCTTCAGCTCTAGCTTGAGAAAAGTTCACTTCATTTTCTAAAAAAAATGAATTTTTAGCATGACGTGTATTTTTTAAGTGATTTTGAAATAAATGAGTATCTCTTCCAATAAAATGCATGTTATAGCTTTTTCTGATGCAGGCATTATTCTCAAATACATTAATAATTGGTATCGGGGACCTATTACCCAGCAATAGAGAGCCTAAATGAAGGATGTTTTTCTTATTTGATTGCCTTAAAACATACTGTGGCTTAGGGAGAGCATCTGACGAATCTAACCAGCCTGAATAAATAAGATAGCATCTTTTATTAAAAAAATTTTCATAATAATCTTTAATTAATGGGCTAACAGCCAAGACTAAATCTACTGTACTGATGATTTTTCGCTCTTTTATTCTACAAATTTTAGAAGATAAATCTCTTTGATTAGTTCCTGGCATCATCGGATTATAGGACCATGAATCTCTATATTCCGTTACCCAAAAACAACTATATAATTTTTTAAATTTTGAAGCAAAAGAGTGATTTTCAATTGGACCACAAGTAGAAATTAATAAATTTGGATCAAATCCATCCAATGCATTTACAACTAAGTTAAAATTTTTACTTGTGTCCCAGTCTTTTTCCTCATTGAAAAAAAATAGCTTTAATTGATGGGCAAATCTTGTAATAAAAGGAGCATACTTTAGAAGTAAATATTTTATATAAGAGCTTTGATTATATAGTTTTTCCATAGTGCCGGCATTGATCTCAATAGATATATCGTCTTCATGAGATGAATGAAATATATTAGTAATGTATCTAGCATTATGTTGGGATGCATAAACGACCTTGACTCTATGACCTAAGGCCCTTAATGCAAAGACTTGAGAAAAAGATCTATTTGCAGCAATAGAATTTGATGGTGGATAATGATAGGAAATATAAAGAATATTTTTTTTCATGGTTTGTTGGAAAAAAAATCTTTAATATTTTTTACAACATATTGAATTTGATCATAAGTAATTTCTGGGAATATAGGGAGTGATAAAATAGATGCGCAATTAGAAATTGCATTAGGAAAATTAGAAAGATTTAGATTGAGATATTTGTAACAATCTAGCTCTGGTAAAGCTTTTGGATAATGAATGCCGCTTGATATTCCATTGGCACTTAAATAGCTTTGTAATTCATTTCTGTAATTTGTTTTTATTACATATAGATGAAATGTATGTTCGCATCTATCATCTGTTATTGGCAAAGAAATCTCTTCAACATCACTCAGAAGCTTGCTATACGATGATGCTGCTATGTTTCTTTTTTCAATCCACTCTTCTAAGTACTGAATTTTTATGTTTAGAATCGCTGCTTGCAGGGCATCTAGTCTTGAATTAATACCCTCAATTTCATGCATGTGTTTTTTAAGGGATCCATGGTTTGCATACCTTTTCATATCAAGAAATAGCTTTTCATTTGAGGTAATAATCCCACCTGCATCTCCATAAGCGCCTAAATTTTTTCCAGGAAAAAAACTGATAGTTCCAACATTACCAAATGTTCCAACAAATTGATTATCCCACTTTGTAAGAATTGCCTGAGCACAGTCTTCTACTATAAATAAATTATGTTTTTTAGCTATTTGACAAATTTTTTGCATATTTGATGCGTGTCCATAAAGATGAACTGGAATAATCCCTTTAGTATTTTCGTTTATGCTAGCCTCTATTAAATTAGCATCAATGCAGTAATTTTGATTTGTGTCAACAAATACTGGCGTTCCACCGGCTTGAGTAATTGCTTCAGACGAGGAAATCCAACTATGAGCAGAGGTAATAACTTCATCACCCTTGTTAAGACCAAGCATTTTTAAAGAAATGTATAATGCATCTGTACCATTGGCAACAGGCAATGAGTAATTGACTCTTAGAAGGTTAGATAGATTCTTTGAAAAATCATCAACATGACTACCTCCAATAAAATCAGTATTCTCAATAACTTCAAATATAGCTTGATCTATCTCGGTTTTAATATTTAGATATTGTTTTTTTAAATCAACAAAAGGGATATTCATTATTTTTTAACAACTGAAAGTGTTTATAGGTGATTGTTTCCACCTACGTATTATAAATGAAACGTAGAAAAAATATGCTGTATAAATATAAAGTATATAAAATAAATTACTCAAAAAGAGCGAACCAGTTACCTAATAACAGTTTTGCTAGTAATCAAAACATTTTGCAAGAGCTGACAGATTAATATTTATGCATTAAATTAATTGTTTCTGTAATACCAGACAAGAAATCATACTCGGGCTCATACCCAAGCTCTGATTGTGCCTTAGAAATGCTTGCAATCGAATGCCTAATATCTCCTTCTCTAAAATCTACATATCTTCTTCTTAATTTAAGAGTCGGGGAAAATTTCTTTATTTCATTATAAATAATTTCAGATAATTGATTTAAAGTTGTTTGGCCTCCACAAGAAATATTATAAACAGTCCCATTTTCATTTTTATCCTCTGAAAGTGCTGCAAGTATATTGGCTTGAACAACATTTTTGACATAACAAAAATCTCTACTTGTTTCTCCGTCGCCATTAATAATCACCTCCTTACCTTTGATAGTTTCCGAAATCCACTTAGGAATAACTGCTGCATACTGTCCATTAGGATCTTGTCTTGGGCCAAAAACATTAAAATATCTTAATCCTACTGTTTCAAGACCATAGTTTCTTGTGAAGACTGAAGCATATAATTCATTTACCATTTTGCTAACAGCATAAGGCGATAAAAGATTTCCTAATTGAAGTTCTTTTTTAGGTAGATCAGGATGGTCTCCATATACAGAACTACTTGAAGCATATACAAATTTTTTAACATTCATATCTCTTGCAAAGATCAGCATGTTTAAAATGCCATTTACATTGTTAATATTTGTATCAGTTGGATTTTCTATTGATCTTGGGACAGAGCCAAGAGCAGCTTGATGCAGAATAAAATCGGTTTTTGGGAGGTTGTCTGTTAATTCAGTTGATGTAATATCAAACTCATAAAATTTAAAATTATCTTTATAGGCTTTACCAAGACTAGTTTCAAGACTGAAAAGGTTAGATTGATTGCCTGTTAAAAAATTGTCAATTCCAACTACATTCTGGTTAAGTGATATTAATTCCTCCACTAAATGGCTTCCTATAAAACCAGCTGCACCAGTAACCATCCAAGAGAAGCGGTTGTTAATAAGAAATTGTTTTGAAAGGTTATATTTACTTAAACTCATAAACGAAGGTCTACTAATTCAGATGGAAAAATATACTTTAGGTCGTATATCAAACCATTTGGCTTGCAAAACTCTCTAATTTTTTCAACTCCAAGCTCTATAAATTCTTGATGTGCAACAGCGACTACAATAGCATGATATTTATTAATCTCCGGATAATCTATAAAGTTTATATTAGAGATTGGGGCATATTCTTCTTTGTTAATTACCGGATCAAATACATCAACTCTTGATACTTTTTCTTTAAGAATTAGGGCTAGATCATAAACCTTAGTATTTCTTATGTCATTACAGTTTTCTTTAAATGTATAACCAAGGATAAGAATATGAGAATAATTTATATCAGGCACTGACTTATCTAGGATACAAAGTAAATTATCAGCAATAAAATGAGGCATATCATCATTAACAGCCCTGCCCGACAATATAACTTGTGGATTATAACCAACTTGCTTTGCCTTATAGGTTAAATAATATGGATCAACTCCTATACAGTGACCTCCTACTAGACCTGGACGAAATGGAATAAAGTTCCATTTAGTTTCAGCGGCTTTTAAAACTTCCTCTGTATCAAGACCAAGGATTGAAAAAATCTTTGAACATTCATTAATAAGTGCGATGTTTAAGTCCCTTTGGGTATTCTCAATCACTTTAGCAGCCTCTGCCACTTTAATTGATTTCACCATATATGTTCCTGCATCTATTACGGAAGAATACATTTCGTTGATAATCTTAGCAGAATAGTCATTTGATCCAGAGACGACTTTAGTTATGTTTTCTATTTTATGCACTCTATCACTAGGATTGATCCTTTCAGGACTGTACCCAAGAAAAAAATCTTCATTGAATATTAAACCTGATGCTTTCTCTAATACGGGCAAGCACTCTTCTTCAGTTGCACCTGGATAGACTGTCGATTCATATATAACAATGTTACCTTTAGAAAGAAATTTTCCAACGCATTGCGATGCATTAATTAACATCCCTAGATCTGGGATCAATTCTTCATTAACAGGCGTAGGAACTGCAATTATATAAATATCAGCAGCCTTAAGATCTTGATTTGAATAGGTAAAATGAATCTTGCTATTTATAACCTCTGTCTCAGAAAATTCATTGGTAGTATCTAGACCTAGATTTAGCTCAGCAATTCTTTGGGTGGATATATCAAAGCCCAATACATCGAATTTTTTTGATAATGCAATTGCTAAGGGAAGGCCAACATAGCCTAGCCCTACTACTGCAATTTTTGTATCAATGGGAAGCGGAATGCTGAATCTTTTCATGTCTTAAGATTCTTATACTTGTTTATTTTTGGAAAAGATAAATGTGAATATTGGTATAAGAAGAAATAAAGTGATGAAGAAAGCTATAAACGCTATAAATCCTCTTAATGGACCAGTTTTTGAAACTGGTTTATATGGCGAGTCTATAACTTTAATTAAATAATCTTGCCGCATATTTGCAATCATTTTGGTCTTCAGCTGCATTTCTATTAATTTTGCTATCGACCCTCTAACCTCAGAATTAGTAGACTTAAGCATTTCATTCTCAAGATATTTTAGTGCTGCATTAGCTTCAGCAATAGCTTTTTCTCTTTGCAAAAGATTCAGTTCCCGTATTATTAATTGAAGAAGTTGCTCGGAAAATTCAGGTGAGATGTGATCGTAAGAGATAGTATAATAGCTAGATTCAAGATCCATAATGAATTCAAAATTTTTCTTAAACCTAGAAAAACCAGTAAAAAATAATTGGTCTTTTGACAATGATCTAGGCTGAATCTTGTCTGGAGTAGTCGGAGAATAATTTTCTGAAAAAGTTAATTCTCCGGTATTTTTATCATAAGATGTGGCATATACAACTTTATCATATATGCCTGGTTTAGAAAGTAAGTGTCCAATAAAATCACGAGAAAGTATTAACTCCCGAACTTCGCTAATCCTATCATTTAGAGGATTCTTGGCAAAACTTAAGCCTCCTGTAAAAGAGCCCATCAGGCTATTACTGGCTCCACTTGGAACTGATTGCTGCTCAGCAATTGTTAATCTCGTAGAAGAAGTATAGTAATCATTTATAGTTAGAAGGGAGCCATAAACTAAAATGCTAACCCCAAGGGCTATGGAAACAATTAATAATGTTTTTGACCATAAAAACTTTAATAATTCATCTAAAATAATTCTATTTTCATTTTCTAACATGTTGTTTTAATTTAGGATATTTTTATAAAATTATACATTAATAGAGTCTAATAGAATCTAGAATTTGATCATTTTAGTCTATGAAACAAGACTTGGGCATTATAATTCTTCCAGTTTAATTTCATGATTTTCTTTAATGGATTTATAGATTGCGTTAATAATTGAAATTGATTTAAATGCATCCTGGCCATCCAACACAGGCAATGCATATTTGAACTTAAGAAGCTGACTGAGATTTTCTGCGAACAACTCTTTATGTTTTCCGCCAATAAAAGAAGTATTCTCAAGCACTTCTTAAATACTCTAATCAATTTCATTTTTTTATACATAGGTGCTGTTATTTTAAATCTATAAAACGAATGTTCATTATTTATCTCTAGTGTTTTCAGAAAATTGCTAATATTTTAAAACTATTATGAATCAATAAACCTTGGAGGAATTAACTTTTGAGAAATGCTATTTATGATTTAATGAAATAATTTCATTTACATAAATAAAATCAAGTTTGCACTCCTTAGCAAACTGTTGATCGGTTTCCCTATCACCAATATAAAGAGATGAACCCAAATTAAGATAAGGTTTTATTTTCTTAAAAGGATCATTATTTGGTTTTGAAAAAGTAACTTTGTCAATTCCTATGATTTTTTTACATCTTTCCATTAAATCTTCCTTTGATAAAATATCAACTATGGTTTGCGAATGATTGTTAGAAATAATATAAATTTCTTGTTCGAGAGACTTAATAAAATTAATTGTTGGCTTAATCAAAGAATAATTTGCTTTGCCATTATAGGTTTCTAATTGATAGATTAAATCTAAATAATGCTCTGAAATTTGACCTAGCTCTATAATTTTTTGGGATAAAAGAAGATCAGTGGCTATATTATTCTTTGAACAAAAGTTATTAACAAGATTCTTGCATTCTTGCCAGTCAACAATTAGATTAGCGATAGTGCCATCAAAATCAAATATATAGTTAGCGTATGAAGATTTCATCAAGGTATCTCATCATTTTGATTGATTTAGATGGTGGTTGAATTTCTGGCAGTGGCATATTTAGATAATCCATCAACATTAGCTCAGGTATATTTAAGCCAGCCTCACAAGCAAGTAGCAGTCCTCCTGCTGACATTCGAGGATTGATTTCAATAATGCTCAGGTCATCATCTAAGAAAAGTTGTATGTTGCATGCTCCATTAAAATCTAATCGATTTAAAAGAGTTTCAGCAAGCCTTTGAACTCGGAGATCGTCAATTGTCTCAGCAATAACAGATTTACCATCTTTAACTTTTTGTCTAATTCTTGGAATGCATGCAAAAAATTTTTTATCATTATTTCTATAAGCATCAATAGTGACTTCTTCAGCTGAAATAAATTGTTGAATTATTAAATTATACTGATTATTGATTTGCTCTTTTGTGATTTGTGATTGACATTCGATGAGAGCTGCTCCATTGGAAGAACTGCCTATTTTTGGGCGGATAAAAATTGGAAAATCTGTGACCTGATCAAAAGACTGAAAAGTTGCAGCAGTTTTAAACTGATTAGCATCAAGAAAATCTAAAAATTTTTTTTTATTTGAACAAATGCTTTCAGCAGATAAGTTGGGTAATATTAAGCCAGCTCCCTCACTTCTTATAAATTTTAGAGCTTCGCAGAAAATAGAGATCTCAGACGAATGACAAGGGAAAATAAAATCTATTTTTTCTTTGCGCACTATTTCTATAATCTCTTCAATAAAATTAATCTCAGTAGCTTTTGAGGTTATATAATTTGAATTTGAAAAATGTCTTCCCAGAGAATCAGGATCCATGTCAGAAGTTACTATTCTACAATTAAAAATTGATCTGTTTAAACATTTAATAACATTGAGAGCTGTTTCCACTCCACCAGATGTAATAAGTATGTTTAAATCTTGCATAAGTTTAAATGCCAAGCCTAGAGGGCTTTACATCATCGACTCTAATCTCTTTATTTAATTCAACTGACTGATAAATAGCATGAATAATTTTTAAAGATTTCATTCCCTCCTCCCCGCATGGAATAAAAGAAGAATGAGGGTGTGAAGAATCTAAATAAGCCTTATAGAAAGCCTCATGCGCATATGCAAAATCATTGGGGTTGCTCCTAAACTTAATCAAATCTTCATTATTGATGCCATTGACAATCTCCAAATGGTCTAATTTATTCATTGCAAAACCACCAATAGAAGCCGTACCTTTTGTGCCAAGAATAGAAATCGAGCCTTCAATATCTTTCGGTTGAGTCGCTGTGGTGAATTCAAATGTCGCTAACGCGCCATTTTTAAATTTTACAGTACTAACAAGAGTATCTTCAGCCTCAATGTTTAAGGAGGCATTGATAGATTGAGCAAAAACGCTTTCTACATCTCCCATCAGCCACTGAATCATGTCAACAAAATGAATGCCCTGGTTGGCTAAAACGCCTCCGTCATGCTTCCAGGTACCTCGCCACTCAGCTGAATCATAGTATTCCTGAGATCGAGACCACCTCATTCTAATTGAGCCTAAAAAAATTTTACCTAGGGTCTTTTCTTCTATAAGCTTTTTAATGTATGTAATTGGCAAGTTAAATCTATTCTGTTTAATAACTGCTAGTTGCGTATCATTTTGTTTGCATGAATCTATCATTTGCAAAGCATCATTAAGCCGGAGAGACAAAGGCTTCTCAACTATGATTCTTGAAACCAATGGAGAAATACATTTTACAATTGATGCATGAGAGCCACTTGAGGTAAGGACCAAGACAACATCTGGATTTGTTACATCAATCATTTCTTTAAAGTTAAGGAAACCCGGGGCATCCCATATTTTTTTAGCACTTTTTAAAACCTCAGGGTCTATATCGCTAAACCCAACCAAAGAGGCGCCTGACAAATTTTTAATACAGTGGATATGCTTTTTAGCAATATTGCCACATCCAATAATACTAAACTTCATTAGATTATCTGCCTATTCCAAAGTAACGCATCCCCATAGACTTAATTTTATCTTTATCTAGAATGTTTCTTCCATCAAAAATGCATTTATCCTTCAGTTGCAAAAAATGCTCGGGGGATACATTCCAAAACTCAGAACACTCAGTTGCTATAACTAAAAAATGTGATTCTGGAATAGTATCAAGAGAGGAGTCTACATATGTGATATTCTTGTAATCTTTTAACACAACAATCGCATTTTCCTTGGCTATAGGCTCATAGGCATAAATATGCTTGACCATAGGCGATAGCAACTTCACAAGCTTAATTGCAACTGACTCCCTAACATCATCTGTATTAGGTTTAAATGCAAGACCCCAAAAAGTAATTTCTTTTTCTTTGAGATGTTCACTGCTATACAAATTGAGAATTTTTGTTAAAAAATAATCCACTTGAGAATCATTAACACTATTAGTCGCAGTGATTAATTCACTAGTTAAATCATTACTTTGCATAACAAACTCTAATCCATTGACGTCCTTTGGAAAGCATGAACCTCCGTAACCCAACCCGGCGTACAAAAATTGAGGATTAATTCTTTCATCCATTCCAATTCCTTTTCGAATTTCATGAATATCTCCTCCAATTGCATCACTCAATCTTGAAATTTGATTTATAAAGCTAATTTTCATTGCAAGAAAGGAATTAGCTGCATACTTAATTATCTCAGATGATTCTGGACTTGTGATTAGCATCCTGTCTGATTTCCATAAAATAGATCTATATAGCTCAGTAGCTATGTCAATAGATTCTTGATGAGTTGAGCCAACTACAACTCTATCAGGCTTCATAAAGTCCTTAACTGCGCTCCCCTCTTTTAAAAATTCTGGATTAGAGGAGAGTAAAATTTTATCGCCTAAATTATATTTAGAAATAAGTAAGTTTAGGCGCTTGATTGTTCCAGGCGGTATTGTAGATTTAATAAAGACATGTTTTTGAGCCCCAGAATCATCAAGAGATTTTTTATTTTGCTTCAGAATATTGATAAGCTGAACAAAATATTCATCTAGAGAACTAAGATCTGGTTTGCCTGACGCATCTTGAGGGGTTCCTACACATACAAAAATTACGTCAGCAAAAGTAGAGGGTTCTTCTGCATCTGATGTAAAAAATAAATTTTTTGATGCTAGGGTACGTTCGACCATATCTACTAGGCCAGGTTCAAAGAAAGGTATCACGCCCTTTTTAAGTGAATCAATTTTTTCTTGCAAAACATCTGCACAGCAAACCTCATAACCCATGTTTGCAAAACATGCTCCTGTAACCAGTCCAACATATCCAGTTCCAATAACAGAAATCTTCATAATAGAGTTTTTTTTAAGTGATTATATCAACAATACCAAACAGGATCTCAGAAGTTTTAAGTATACAGGTTTCAGTTAAAAAAATTATAAATTTCTTAACATTCAATTCTCCCTTG
>CBFHIH010000027.1:0-2482 GCA_965655955.1 Candidatus Midichloriaceae bacterium
TTGATCTATCTCTTTCTGTATAGATTGTAAATCCCCTTCAGCTCTTTCTAAAGTATCTAACTTTTTATATGCTTTTTCAATGAAATGCACAAAATCTGATGAAGGCATATCATATTTCTTTTCTGCATCTTTTATTTTGTGAAACCTATCCTCAATTAGATCTATATTTTTATTGTCTTCTACCAAAGATTCTATTTTTTTCTCTATTTCGTAATACACCGAATCCAATTCAGAAGCTATAACCTCGATCTTCTTCTCTTCCTCAACGAAAAAATCTGCATGCTTTAAGATTTCTTTATGAATGTTCCATAACCTAACAATCAAGCCATTCTCATCTTTGATTAACTCATTTAAGATGGGAGATACTCCATCTAAAATCTTAGAACATTTTTTCAACCCTTCTCTCTTTGCTGAAATTTCTTCAATCTCACCATTATAAATATTCAGCGAAGTCAATTCTTTTATTGCATTTTGAAGATAAGAGATTTCATACACCCTATTTTGTTGTTCTTTATAAATATCTGCATACTTTTGTTTCAAAATTTGCAATTCATGGTAAATAGGTGATGTATCAATTCTTTCATGAAAAATAAAATCGTCCAGGATATTTAGATGAGAATTTTTATCAAGCAGTTTTATATGGGTATGTTGGGAACATATTTCACACAGTGAGTTTAATATACCTATAAGTTTTTGCGTAGTTGACAGCACATCATTAAGATATACCCTACCTTTAGACTTATGATTTATGATTTTTTTTATAATCAAAGTATCTTGATCTTTTTCTAAATAGCCACTGTTATATAAATCATCCAGTATATCTTTGTGATTTGATATATTAAATTCAGCTGTCACAACAGCCTGTTCAGATCCTTTTTTTATTAAATCTGGATTACTTTTTTTTGCACTTAAAAATAATAATGCTTTTAAAATAATAGACTTACCTGCCCCACTTTCACCTATTATACTAGTGAGACCTTTTTGAAAATTTATTTCAAGAAAATCTATTAAAATAAAATTTTTAATACTAAGAGATAAGAGCACAATCTAGCAATTATATGTTAATCCAAAAGATTGTGTGCTTAGTCTAACTTAACGAAGCTTTCCTTCTTTATCATATTTATATAAATCATCGTATCCACCTATATGTTTATCTCCTATGAAGATCTGAGGAACAGTTTTCATACCATTAGCCTTAGAAAGCATTTCCTCTTGTAGGTTAACATCATGCGTCACATCTACCTCATGATAAGAAAATCCTTTCGATTTTAACAATGCCTTTGCTTTATCACAATAAGGACAATAGTCTTTGGTGTAGATTAATATTTTTTCTTTTTCCATTTTTATATTCTTTATTACAGGAATCTTACTAAGAGATTATACTTAGAAATCCTGTTTGCAAGAATTTTAACTGTTTACATAACTATTGTGCATTTTTACAGCCTTAGGAATGAAGATATACATACCACCTTTATTATTCATATATGAAGACAGCTCCTCTGCCTTAGATGTGCCTCCAAAAAAAATATCTGCCCTGATAGCCCCCTTAATAGCACCACCTTTATCCTGAGCAATCATTAATCTTTGATATTTTTTTGTGGTATATTTTCTAGTTTTAGGAAGGGATGTGTCTATCCACATAGGAGCTCCATAAGGATAAATTCTGTTGTCAATAGCAATTGAACGTTCAGGCGTTAAAGGAACATTTTGCGCACCTAAAACAGCATCTACATTAGATTTTTTGAAAAAGATATAAGATTGATTTTTTTGCATGATTTCTGATGCATATCTAGGGTTTTTATTTAACCATTCAATCATATCTAACACAGAACCTATTCGCCCAGTTGGATAGTGTTTAAAATAAGGCCCTATACTAGTATATGGAAAACCATTTGCTCCAGCGTATCCAATTCTGATATAGCGATTTTTAGATACTCTTATTCTCCCTGACCCTTGAACATGCATAGAAAATAAACGCGCTTTATCAGACACCCATAAAAATTCCAAACCTTTGCCATTAAGAGAACCTTTAGCAATAGAAGAATGAGAAAGGTGCTTTTTACCTTTATGAGAAGATAAGGTTTTTGGAGGTGAATAAATTGGGTATCTGAATTTCCTCGTTCTTTTATAACTTCCGTCAATAGAAACTTCATAATAGCCTGTGAATAAACCTATTGAGGAACCTCTTGACGTAAGAATTTTATACGGAAAAAACCATTTTTCAAAAAACAATCTCGCTTGATGTATTTTTGTAATCCTGTGTCTATTAAGATCCTTGCAAATTCTTTGCCAATACATCGCTGATCCACCAATTTTTGTAAAAGCACCGATTGATCCGTTTGGAGACTTTTTATTAATGGCAACACATGATTTTGAAAACGCATTTAATGCAGCAAGATGATCATCTGACCTCCATCCTGGTATGTGAGAATAAGTAACTTTAATAAATTTTGCGTGATGTTTAATTAATCTTTTTTTTTAC
>CBFHIH010000027.1:2579-12969 GCA_965655955.1 Candidatus Midichloriaceae bacterium
TTTTTTTTTTACAGAATAAGAAGGACCCATCGAGCATTGAACAAAAGAAACAAGCGCTATAAGATAAAAAAATAGTCTTATACTCATTAAGTAGCTTCGACTAATTTCCATATAGAAGAAGACCCACCAATTTTTTTACTGAATTTCCAAGTATCTTCAAAATTTAATATCTTGCTCAAACTACCTGATATTATCTTGCCTTGAGCATCTTTAATAACTTTGATTTGCTCACTTTCAATTTTCACTTTTATTTCAGCTAGGTTAGATTCTAAAGATGCATCTAAAACGGTGATATTTTTGATAGAAACAATAGTTACTTCCTCTTTCTCATTTCTTGCAATGCGTGATTCTATTGCATTATTAAAATTTTCATAAACCTTCTCTGAAAGCATTTTTTTTAATGTATCCTGATCATTTGAAGAAAATGCACCAAGGATGATTTCAAATGCTTTTTTTGCACCATTAATAAAATTATGTATATTAAAACTTTTGTCTATGCCTCTAATTTTAGCTATCGATTCCTTAATTTTCTCAGGCAAAGAAGCTTCCAAAGCAGAGATTATCTCATAATTTGCATCAGAGGCTTCCTGCTCTTGCATCTTTTTGATATTTTTCTCAATATCTTTTATAATTGATATATTAGTCGGCTCTGAAAAAGATTCATCATCTTCTTTTCCTAATGTCTTTACCAATTTGTGTATAACAAAAACTGCTATCATAATTAAAACTAAATTCTCTAACATATTGTATTTATGCTTGCATAGTGATTGAGTATATATTACTGAATATAAGTAGTTTTTAATAATTCTCAATAAATATCTATCATCGCATGACTGAAAAATCAGAATTTAACAATAGCATAACAGTTAACGGTCAATATATTAAGGATATCTCTTTTGAAAATCCCAAAGCTCCTTATAGCTTCATTAATAATAAGAATTTTAACATCAATGTCTCAGTCGACATTGGCGCTCATAGTGTAGAAGGTGACACTCATGAAGTTGTGTTGTCTATATTGGTCAAAGCTCAAGATGAAGACAAGATGCAATTTTTAGTAGATTTGAAATATGCTGGACTATTCACTGTGGACAAAGCGCATGAAAATATGGAATATATCCTTTTCGTAAAGTGTCCAGAAATTATATTTCCATATGCACGTAGGATTATTTCTGACATAACAAGGGATGGCGGCTACCTGCCTGTTTACATATCACCTATAGATTTCCATTCTTTGTATTTGAAAAATAAAGATAAAAACTGATGGACTCAAATACCGCCTTAATTATCGCTAACGATAGTATTGCTGTATTGTTAAAAATCTTATTACCTATATTGATAGCAGGTCTTGTTACAGGTATTGTTATATCACTTTTTCAAGCATTGACCCAAATACAAGAGCCCACCTTATCATTTATCCCAAAAATTATAGTGGTATTCTTTGTTATCTTTTTAACACTGAATTATATTGGAGAGGTTATGTTTGATTATTCAGAAATGATTGCATCAAGCATAATTCACTTAAAATAAATCCAAGTCGTGATTACTTAACAATAATATGTTGTATTACGGAGATTTCGACATAGATATTTTGATTATATATAATTTGACTAGATGAACTTATTTGTGTAACTTCAACACGATCTTTAAATACCATCATTAATAAATATATAACGTCATATGTCCGAAATTCGTAATATAGCCATAATTGCCCATGTTGATCATGGCAAGACCACTTTAGTCGACAATATGTTAAAACAAAGCGGAACATTTCGTGATAATCAAGATGTTGTCGATAGGATTATGGATTGCAATGACATAGAGCGTGAGCGCGGAATTACAATACTTGCAAAGTGTACATCTATGGTATACGAAGGGATTAAGTATAATATTATAGACACACCAGGGCACGCAGACTTTGGCGGAGAAGTTGAAAGGGTTCTTTCAATGGTAGATGGCGTCATAGTTCTTGTAGATGCATCTGAAGGTCCAATGCCACAAACAAAATTTGTCGTTTCTAAAGCACTGGCTCTTGGATTAAGACCAATAGTTGTGATTAATAAAGTTGACAGACCAGACAGCCGTGTAGATGAAGTGCTTGAGGAAGTGCTGGACTTATTCTTTTCTTTAGATGCAACGGAAGAGCAGCTAGATTTTCCCGTCTTATATGCATCAGGTAGAAGTGGCTGGGCTGAAACAACTAATACTACTGGCACTGATTTAAAACCTATGTTTGAAGTGATGCAAAAGCATGTGATGCCGCCAAAAGTTGATAAATCATCACCATTTTCAATGCTTGCCACTATTTTGACTGCTGATTCATTTCTTGGAAGGATTTTAATAGGTAAGGTTTACTCAGGAATCGCAAAAGTTGGTGATGCGATCAAATGTATTGATCTTAATGGTGAATTAATTGAAACAACAAGGCTTACAAAGCTATTCGGGTTTAAAGGAATTGAAAGAGTGCCCATAGAAACAGCTGAGGCTGGTGATATTGTTGCTATAGCTGGAATTGAGAAAACATCGGTCGCAGACACTATTTGTGATTCAAAAATTCAAAACCCCATACCTTCTACTCCAATTGATCCACCAACAATGGCCATTAACATCAGCGTCAATAGCTCTCCATTAGCTGGGCAAGAGGGAACCAAGGTGACATCTAGAATGATTTTGGCACGACTTGAAAAAGAAGCTGAAAGTAACATTACAATCACATTGAGCATATCTGAAAATGGTGAAAATTTTGAAATTGGAGGAAGGGGCGAATTGCAACTTGGTGTTTTAATCGAAACCATGAGACGTGAAGGATTTGAACTTTCTGTTTCAAGACCTCGTGTTCTATTTAAAAAGGATGCTGCAGGAAAACTTTTAGAGCCAATTGAGGAGGTAGTGATAGACGTAGATGAATCTTACACAGGCATTGTGATTGAAAAGATGTCTTTAAGAAAAGGCAATATGTTAGAAATGAAACCATCTGGCGGCGATAAAATCAGATTAACTTTCCATGCTCCATCTCGAGGATTGATTGGTTATCAAAACGAATTCCGTAATGACACCAGGGGAACTGGAACACTAAATAGGTTATTTTACGAATATCAAGCATTTAAAGGAGAGATTACCTCACGTCAAAATGGTGTACTAATCTCTAATTCTAATGGTGAAGCGAGTGCTTACGCATTGTGGAACTTGGAAGAAAGAGGCGTCATGTTCATTTCTCCAAAAACCAAAGTATACGAAGGCATGATTATAGGTGAAAATAACAGAGATAACGATTTAGAAGTCAATCCAATCAAAGGGAAGCAATTGACCAATATGAGAGCATCAGGAAGTGATGAAAATATCAAGCTTTCTCCGCATAAAATATATACTTTAGAAGAGATATTGTCATATATCAAAGATGATGAATTGATTGAAGTGACCCCTAAAACTATACGCTTACGTAAAAAAATATTGTGCCCAAATCAAAGAAAAAGAGCATCAAAAACCATTTCCCAATAAAGCATTTTGCTTGCATGAATAAAAGATAAAACAATTGTACCGCCTGTTTAAAAGCGTATGAAATGTCTGACTTCATTTGACAATCTGTCAGCATCAGGCGAATTGATGAATGTAAATGGCGTTTTATTTGCAAGATATTTCGTTAGTAAATTTCTTAAATACTCTTCAAACAAAGCTTCATTATCTAAATCAATTTTTATTATATTAAATATACCTTTACCACTCACGTCTACATATTCTAAATCAATGTTGTTTTTGGAAATGATATCTGTTAGTTCGCCTTGCCTTGCTATAAATTTTTCAATAATCAACTGAGGATATTTTCCGCTTTTAACATCAGACGCTGTTGGAATATATCCTGTTTTATAGTCTATGATTTTCAAAACACCATTTTTGCAAATCTGAACTCTATCTGCTATGCAGATTACTCTTATATCCATATCCCCAACTTTTAAAATCATTTGACCATACGCTTCATTTTTGTGATAAGAAATATCGTCTAGTAAATAAGGGAATACATTTTTAATTATAGACTTGATTCTTACACTCCATAATCTAAAAAATTTCTGATGTATCCCGCCAGAATTTATATAGTGAGAGAAAAATGTATGAAAAAACTCCCTATATTCTTCTGCTTTAGAAAAATTTTGTGACAGGGTTTTGTTTAATGCTTCGTGCACTAATATACCAAAATCTCTCTTTTGAGATTCAGCAGCTATATCCCCACATGACTTAAGCTTCAATATATAGTGAATATAATAGGCATAGGGATTTCTAACTAGTTTTTCAATGCCTGTTGCAGAAATAGTCCGTGGTCTTTGTGATATTTTGGGAATATAGCTCCTGCTTTTTTTAGGCACATAGTGAAATGTTCTTAGCGCTACATTTACTTTTTGCCTATATTCTTCAGTTATATCTTGTACCTTCTTTTTTGATACAAGTTCAAGCTCATCTATCCAATATGACCTTCTGGCCTGCGAAGAATTGATGATCATTGACCAGCTCAGTATTACATCTTTATTATTTATTGCATTCATAAAATCATAATCACAATAACTTAGCTCTATCTCTTTTTCCTTTAAGCTGTGAATTATTCTTGTTGAACGAGAGAAGAAATTATGGTCTATGTTATTCTTTGGGAATATTCCATGGTTCAACCCAGCAAATACCAAAGTGTCAAACTGTAAATTTCTTGTTTCCTTAACTTGCACTATTTTCACATCCCACTTTTTTATCTTATTTCTCTTTATATCCACTTTGCTTAAAGCTGAGTTGAATATCTTAATGTATGCAGTATAACTGATTTGCATATTTTTGATTTCATCAGATATTTGCTCTTTTATAGAATGAAACAGAGATTCTACTTCTTCATATTTTTCTTGAGAGAGGAACAGATTTAACACACCAAGATGTATGTTAATAAAACCATTTAGATTGTCTGTTTTCTTCAATTTATCAGAAAGGATTTTTAGGCTTTTTTCTATATCAATAAAGCAATGAAAATTTTCTCTTTCCTCATTTGTAAAAAAATAATCATTAAGAGACTGCTTGGCTGTTAAAGCTCTTAAATAACTTATCTCCAACTCTTCTAGAATTGGGTTATTTTTATACTTACTAAAGGTGTGGTTTAAGATATCAAGCAACAATGAATAGTCATGATTAAAAGCTTTATTCAGAACATATTCGATTGCCATATTAACAATCTTTATAAGATCACTACTCATAATTTGATGTTTAAGTAGATTATCCACAACAACACCTTGTGCATGCAGTAAACATTCTATTTTTCTAGCAAGAGACTTTGATTCTGTCTGTATAACAATTGGGGATTCTTGATTTTGCATCTTAGAAAGCGTAACAGCAGAAATTAATCTGGCTTCTTCATGCTGATTTTGAGAATGCACAACATATATGTTATGCTCAGAAACCTCACTAGTGCAAGATTTTACATCTATAATTTCATCTCGTAGAATTTTATTGCGCTTTAAAAATTCCAACGCAGAGTGACTATATTTATGTGGGATAAAACTCTTCAAACCAATGTCCTTAGGATCAATTCTTATAAAAATGCTTGAATGCTTATCTTGAACTATACAATCTAAAAGCCTCTTTATATAATTGACATCAGATTGTGGTAAAAATGCAAACACTCTTTTATTAGAAGCATTGTGCCATAAACGACTTAGTGCATTAGAAGCATTGTTAAGACTTTCAGCCTTGGTGATTAATCCTCTTTTTACACTAAATAACCTGAATTGATTTAATACTTCGCATAAAAATCTTTCATGTCTGAGTTCCAGTGATAAACTTTCAATTTTGTATTCATAATAATAACACTCCAAAATAGCTTTTTTTAAGTCACTAAAGTTGATGCTTTTTAAAAACTGCTCTTGAAACAATTTAGCATCTGATATTTTGCAAATGATTGAATGTAAAATAATTTCAAACTCTGTTTCAGTTAACGCCTTTTTAGAATGCAAATCCAAATAAGTTTCTGATGCATTGTTGCAAAAATCCTTAAATTCTAAAAATAGGTCAAAGATCTCTGAATATGTAATAATACTAGATTTAATGCTAAAAAATTTTACTCTTGGATCTTTTAAAAATTCAGATCTGAACCTTTTATTTGGTAGAATAATTAAAAAATTTTTCCCTAAAGAGGAATTGTCGATTATATCAACTGTTGTTTTGAGAAAGTGCTCAGAAAAAGGTATTGCATAAACTTTGCCCATTATTGAACGCTAAGCTTCTCTCCTTCTTTTATTTCATATTGTCCCAAAGTGATTATTTCTGCTTCTTCAGGCAAACCTGTAATCCATATTCCATTAGTATCTTCATCAATTATCTCAACTGGGACAATCTTAACAACTTTGTTGACATCAATGACCTTCAAACCAATTTCATTTTTAGAGATTTTTAATATTGCTGATTGAGGCACTTTATGTGCTGGAATCTCATTGGAACACACCACAACTTTTAATACTTGATTATCATTCACAAAAAGTTCTTTGGCATCTAAAAAAGCTTCGGCATGGTATGTTTTTGTATTATTTTCAGCAATATTACTAATAAAATGTAGCTTTGAAGTACCTAATTTATCATCGGTCATGACATCAAAAAACTCTATATTCTTACTACTTTTCACATCATTGAAATACATCAATGGCACCGAAAAATTTACTTTAACTCGCTTATCACTATAAAATTTTGCTATCAGAGCGTCAACTAGATTAAACGAAGCTTTAATAGTAGGAAGATAATTCCCAAGTTTTACTTTTATTTCATCAATAATCCCATCAAAAGGAGCCTTTATAATTAGGTTATCTATATTATGCTGTGTAACTTTTATTTCCGACTCTGCATCTAAAATTGCAGTCTCTGCATCCAATTTTTCTTTGGAAGAGGTTAATCCTTTGGAACCTAACCTTAATATGGAAGCGTATCTAATTTTTGCACTTTCCAGCTTTTTCTTAGCTGATTCATATTTTTCAGCAAAATCTTTATTCTCAAGCGAAATGATCTTATCACCTTTCTTAAGAAATTGTCCATTTTGGGCATAGATATGCTCTACTTTTCCGCCTATTTCACTGACTAAATTTATTTTTTGCAACTCAGAGAATCCAGTGAATGACAACTTCTTGCTTTTTAAAGAAGATTTAGAAGAAGTTATTTGAATATTGTTATTAGGCTTAAAAGAATCAACGGTCGTCTTATTGAACTGCTTTGAGATCAAGTAAAACGCAATGATCACAATAACAAAAAAAAGAGCAAGAGGTAATATCTTTTTATTCATTATCAAAAATCACCTCAATATGCATACACAAGAAAAAGCTAAAATAATCCTGCGTATTTTTTGTTAAACTGAGCAACCTGTGTAGCTTTTTTATTTACATAGTTAGCTTCTTTAGTCCAAGCAGGATGTGTCTTAGTGTCAATATCCAACTTCAAACTAGCAGAAGAATATGTGGATCGTGTTTGAAATTTAGAGCCATCTGTCATTTCAACACTTACTTTTTTGTAGTCTTTATGCGTACTAGATTTTACCATATCGTAAACAGGTTTATATTAGCCATATTTATAAACATTCTCAAAAAATTTATCAAGCATTAAATCATCATTTTACGATCTTTTAATGATATTGTTTTCAATCTTTTGAGAATCTTCTTGTTTTTTGATTTTTTCCACCCATTCAACAGAGTTAACTTCTTGTTTTTGCACTGTACTTTGCCACCCCTTCTGAATAGGATGCAATTCTCTATCTTGTTGCAACTCTGACATTTCTACAACACTTTTAGAGATATTCTTTTTCTTTTCTCTATGTTGCATAGGCTTGAAATGTGCATAATATTTTTCAGAATCAAAACTTTCTTGAAACATCTTAACAAAATCTTCAGCAAAATTACTGGCAGGATACTTAACAGAGTTTTGCACCATCTTATCTTGCACATTAAAGAAAAACTGAGTTTTTAGATCTTGTGATGAAGCACTACTTTCTAAAGTCATTCTCTCTGCTTCTTTTATACTTAATATATTCGCTAAGTCACTTTTTGTAAGAGAATTAATAGATCTATCCTCTAAATCTAATTCTTTTTGGAGCCATTTTTTTAACATCTCTTCTTTGTCTGACACATCATTATCAAGCTTATCCTTTTGTTCTCTATAATCTTTTTCACCTAAAGAACTGCCGATATTCCCAATCAACATACCAAAAGAACTCAAAAAAATCGAGGGAGGGCTTAATGAAACAACAGAAGCAATCCACATTCCAACACCAGTTAAACTAAAATACCTCATTTTTTGAGACATTTGTCTATGTAAGGGTTTTTCTTCTCTAAATCTTGAATTTTCAATACCTTTATTGACAACATCTCTGATCTTCTGATTCACTAGCTCTTTTATATCCGAATTTTGAATACCTTGAGTTTTATACGTATCTATCAATTCATCTAAAATTAAATCCTTATGCTGAGTCTCTGCTATTGTTCTGCTCCTTAAAACAGCCCGCGTTACAGCTGCTCCATGACTTATCAAAGTACCAATTCCAATGGTTGCGCCAAAAGCAAGACCCACAGGCGAAGTGAATGAAAGCAACGAAGAATATACAGTAAGCATAGTCCCTATTCCAGGTGAAGTTAAAAAATTCAACAACTCCCTAGATTTTTTACTAAATGTCTCGGATAAACCAACATTTTCTTCCGACAATCTATCTTTGTCAGAGTTACCTGATTTAGGTGTTGTAAATTCTTCTGAAACCCTTTTTCCTACATACCACGTAGCAAACGTTAAGCGAAGTTCGGAAAGAAGCTTAATAGGATTTAATGAAAACATACATCCAAAGTCACAAAGTAATAAACCTTTATTTTATATTAGTCAGAAAAAAAATAATAGAAAAATCTGATTTAGGCATGATCTTAGATATTTTAAAAACTTTCTATTAATTCCATTTGCGTTAACAAAGATTTATCCTGTGCATTATATTCTTTGATAAAATTTCCATTCTTCATTAGCAAAAGTCTATCTCCATATTTTATCGCATGCTTCATATTATGAGTGATCATTATGCAAGAAAGCTCTTCCGATCTAATGAGTTTATTTGCAATTTCCATAATAGTTTCACTGCTTGAAGGATCCAATGCGGCAGTAATTTCATCTAAGAGTAATATCTTAAAATTCTGAATAACAGCCATTATTAGGCTTAAAGCTTGTCTTTGTCCTCCTGACAAGTTATTAACATTACTTTCTAATCTATTTTCAAGCCCCATATTGAGGATTGATAATTTTTGTTTAAAAAAATTTACGCGTTCTTTTGTATGAAACAATCTTAGCCCTCTCTTTTCCCCTCTTTTTGCGGCTAGCGCTAAGTTTTCAAATATAGTCATGTTTTGCATTGTCCCAACTTTTGGATCTTGCATAACTTTTGATATAAATCTAGCGCGCTGGTTTTGTGATTTACCAGTTATGTCTTCATTAAATAAAGATATAATCCCAGAATCTTGTTGCATGAACCCTGATATCACGTTCAATAAAGTGGACTTACCAGCTCCATTGTTTCCTATTATGGAAACAAATTCTTTTTGTTTAACATGCAAAGAAAGTTCATTTAAAACTTTTCTAGACATATTGCTCCCCTTCCCTAACGTGAGATTTATATCTTTTAAATTGAGCATAAACTCCTCTTTGGTAATGATATTATTAAGATAATGATCAAGCCTGTGATGAGATTTAAATCTTGAGCCGCAAACCCAAGACTGTCACTGTGCAATGCAAAACTAATGATTATTCTGTATACAATGGAACCTATCAAGCAACTGATGATTTGAAGAAAAATAGATTTAGCAATTATCAATCTCTCTCCTATCATAACAGATGCCAAACCGATGATTATCGTGCCAATTCCACCACCAACATCAACAAATTCTTGATGTTGAGCAAATAACCCTCCTCCAAAAGCTATCAACGCGTTACTGAGAGATAAAGCCACAATAATCATTAAAGGAGTGTTAACTCCATTATTTTGAGCCAAGATCCTGTTTTGACCAATAGCACGCAATGCTAAACCAAAATCTGTACTCAAGAAGTATATAATTAAGGCAGAAATGATAGTTGTGACTACGCATAAAACTGTCAACAAATTACCATATAAAAATATTGTATCTTCTGCAAAAAACGTAATATTTGGAATATTGCCCATAACATATAAGTTGACAGAATAAAGCATGAACCCAACCAATATGCCAGAAAGGATATCTGATATTTTTAGTTTTAAATGTAAAATACCAGTCATACAACCAGCAACCCCACCTATACATAATGCTGCTAACATACTTAAAAGAGGGCTATACCCATGTTTCACAAGCATCCCAGAAACCGCTGCCCCCAAAACAAAGCTTCCGTC
>CBFHIH010000028.1:0-12742 GCA_965655955.1 Candidatus Midichloriaceae bacterium
ATCCAGATATTCGCCCTTGCGATCAAATGTGATGAATCCACAAACGTAAATACCTCACTCATATACCCCTTCTCCGCCAGCTGCTCCTTCATTATTCCAAATAACTTTGCCAGCTTCTCAGTCCCTATCTTATCCCTAGTTACACTAAACAGGCTGTGATCCGGCGTCTTCTCCGTCAACTTAAACCCACAAAACCACCTGCATATCACGTTGCTCCTCACCTCCTCTTCCAGCTGCCTATCGCTCAGATCTTCCATGAATTGATATAGCAAGCACTTAAACAACCTCTCCATTCCATATCCACTCCTCCCCAGCCGCTTCTCCATCTTCCTCAGCCTATATGCTATCTTCCCAAAATCAAACACCTTTACGAACTTCCTATAGTTATGCTCCTCTGGCACCAACATCCCCAAACTCACCATCTCCATTTGTTCTGACATATCTTTTTTGCTTTCATTCTCTTTGATTATACTCCATCCACTCCTTATTTTTCAACACTCCCAACAAGCCTATTAGAAAGATAATATGCACAACCAACACAATTGAAGGTATGCACTGCATTATGGGTAAATTCACTAAAACTAAGGGTGGATTTACCAGTGAAATTGCCCTACAAAAGATGGTATATGTGGAATTCAGGCAGCTAGAAAAAATGGAGCATAACATTGCCAGAATGGGCTTTAACCATATCACAACTTAATATTATGTTCCCAGATAGGCTAAGATTAAAGCTGGGGTAAAAAATACGATTTTTCGCGTAAATTATGGCATACAGCCATAGGGATTGCATCTACAGACATATACTCTGTCACCCCACCTTCCATTGCTTTAAACATTCTCAATAAAGAAGGAAACGCTGCTTTGATATACCTCATGAAACTATTATAATGCACCATATTTGAAAACAAATCTTTGCGTTCTGATTTTAGATGAAAATAATAATGCTTGAAACACGCCATTCCTGATCCGTAATAACTAATCATTATTGTGATAATTTCCGATAACTTCATCTCTGATAACCTGCTTCTTTTTGCTGCGAACAACGAACAATTCTCTCATCTGCACAAAAAATTTCTAATTAATGTAGGTGTATATCTTTATCATAAGCTGCATCTCGCCACACCTACCAAGCTCACAATTCCAAAAACCATTTATAATTGACTCTTTCTTGCAATTTCAGTGAAGTTTATTTGATATGAAAATGAATTTTTTCTTTTTTAGGCGCTTTGTATTATATGCAGAGAGGCTTTTTTTTGAGAAGTTTAAATATATCCCAGCGGCAATTGAGAACGCAATTACTGAAGAGCCACCATAGCTAAAGAAAGGCAATGTCATTCCTTTTGTTGGTAGGACATTGAGTGTCACTCCTATGTTAAATAAGAACTGTATAGCAAAATGCATCAAAATGCCGAAACTGCAATATATATGAAATAAATTTTGTTGATGTTTTAAGTTCCAAAGACCACGAAAGAGAAAAAAGGAAAATAACAGAATGATGAGCAAGCAGAAGGCAGCTCCGTATTCCTCTGCTCCAACTGCAAATATAAAATCTGTGTGAGCATCAGGCAAGTGATATTTGATTATACCTTCGCCAGGTCCTTTCCCAAAGAATCCACCGTCTAAATATGAAGAAATAGATTTGTTCACTTGGTAATTTGCGGTGGATTTTGACGATAGAAATGCATCTATTCTTTTGGCAATATGGGGCAGGAAGACGTAGCAAAGATATATAGACGGCAATGAGAGAAGTATGATGGAGAGTATCCATGAAATTTTCGCGCCAGAGATGAATAGCAAGAAAAAGTTTACTAAAGTATTTGTGACAGCCATGCCAAAATCTGGTTCTAGTATAAGCAGAAATGCTATGATCGCATTAATTCCAATGCATAAAAAGAATATCTCTCCGCTAATTTCTTTTTTCTTGTGGGCTAAGATCATTGCTATAAAGCAGGTGTAAAATGGCTTTAAGAACTCTGAAGGTTGGAGTGAAAAAGAGGCTATGTTTATCCATCTTTTCGCTCCTTTTGCTGAAGATCCTGTAAAAAGAACTGCTGCTAAAAGCGATATTGTAATTATAAATCCTAATATGATGATTTTTCTCACACTTTTTTCAGATATATAAGAAAGATAGAGCATTAATATTAGACCTATTGCCATAAATATAGCCTGGCGCTTTAAGAAATAGAAATTGGGAAGATTAAGTTTTTGAGCAACCACTGTTCCAGATGATGCTAAAAGTAAAAGCCCTAAGATCATCATCCATATAATGGTTAAAAGAGCCTTGCTATCTATGTCATGAAGCCAGCTCTTTTCTCTTCTGTTTATTTGAAGCATTGGTTGTTATTTTCGGAAATTTTCTTTTAAGAATTGCCCTCCTTGGTTGATGCCTTCATGATCTATGCCGTGCGCCAGATGCCTTGAGATATGATGTTGT
Source organism: Candidatus Midichloriaceae bacterium (assembly GCA_965655955.1). Taxonomy (GTDB): domain Bacteria; phylum Pseudomonadota; class Alphaproteobacteria; order Rickettsiales; family Midichloriaceae; genus CBFHIH01. Next base: position 2,435 of record CBFHIH010000028.1, read on the forward strand.
ACATTAAACCCGCGTTTTTGCAAAAATTCCTCTGATTGGAGCATTTCTTTTGTTGTGATGATTGAGTCTTCTGAGCCATGCAGAAGAAAGATTTTGTTCGTTCCTGTGTAATTTGGATAGTGATTTGGTATAATCCTTCCGGAATATCCTAGTATCAAGTGTGGGTCAATAATTTGTGATGCTGCCATATGTAATGAAAGCATTGTTCCTTGTGAAAATCCCAGCAAGCACAATTCTTTTTGAGTTAAGTTATGTTCTAATAACAGATTGTTTATAGAGGTTGCGACAATTTTTTCAACATTTTGAAGTCCAGATGCAATTGCTTCTCTTGATCTATCAAGTAAACTAAACCACTGACGCCCACTTGCATTTAGATCTCCTTCGAATGAAAAAGGAGCATTGAAGGAAATGAATAACGCATCTGGAATGTAAATAGATAGTTCTGGAGCTAGTGTTATCAGATCATTCTGATTAGATCCATATCCGTGAAACATAGCGACCAATTGAGATGGGGGTGTTAGATTTTGTTTTTTATAACTCTTATATTCTAAGATCATGGCAGTTTTTGATAATATGTTGGCATTGAATTATAAAATATTCAAGAGGACTAATAACTGATTACGAAAGCCACTGGATAGACTGCTTGTGTACTCTTAAGGCTATCTAGTTCTTTCAGTTTGGTTAGATGCTTGTGACTTGATCGCTCTGACCCAAGATTGAGTGGGAGTGGGAGTGGATTTGGAGAATTTATCTGACCATTTTTGAGCTAATTTTTCAGCTCTTTTTGTAGGTTCAGATTTTTCGAATTCACTCTTTATGTCCTTGCCTAATTTAAAAGCAAAGCTATCAGTTTTTTCAAGGATACGGTTTTGCAAATCTCCAAAAAATTGCTTTGCATCTTGATGTGCGCCTTGAGTGAGGTTGGAGGGGTGGTTTTCAAGAAAAGAGGAAAATTGAGAAAAAGATTCTTTGATATTTCTTGTTAGTTCATCATGAGATTTGTGAGTAAAGTCCTGAAACCTTTCTATATCCGCATCACTAACTGTTTGAGAGTGTACTTGTTTGCTGAGCTTGGCCAGCACATCATTTATGAGGCCATCAAAGGAGGTGAATTGTTCCTTTAATGCATCTGTAAGCGCGCCAAATGCACGCTCTCCTTGATTGTTTGAGGAATAGTAACTCGCTGAGGCTTCAGATGATAGATCATTAATCTTTTCCAAGGCATCGTTTTTAAGTGTGTTCAGTTGATCGGCAAAATCATCCGATAGAGAAGCATTTCTCCATTCTTGAATTTTTTTTATAAAATCAGTATTTTGCATTATCCAACATTTTTATTAAAACACAGCAACACTTAATGAGCAAAAACTAGTTGCATTCAATTATAAGCAATATAGAATGCTAATCAAGTTTTAAATGTGATTTTTCCTATGTTTTTTAATGTTTTGCAAAAAAGGGGTTTTGTTTATCAAGTTATTAATGAAGATTTAATTAAGGGCGATGGTAAGATTGTTGCTTATATAGGATTTGATTGCACGGCTAAATCGCTGCATGTTGGGAGTTTAGTGCAGATAATGATGCTGAGATGGCTTCAGAAATGCGGTCATAGGCCTATTGTTTTGTTAGGTGGGGGGACCACGAAGATTGGCGATCCTTCTGGGAAAGATGAGGCTAGGCAAATGCTATCAATAGATGAGATACAGGAGAATAAACGGTCTTTGATAAAGGTTTTTTCCAGGTTTTTAGATTTTGAGTGTGAGAATAAAGCTGTTGTTGTGGATAATACTGATTGGCTAGATGGAGTCAATTATATTGAATTTTTAAGAGATTATGGCAAGCATTTCTCTATTAACAAGATGTTAACTTTTGAAAGTGTTAAATCAAGGTTAAGTCGAGAACAGTCTTTAAGTTTTCTTGAGTTCAATTATATGCTTTTGCAGGCTTATGATTTCTGTCATTTATTTAAAAATGTAGGATGTTTTATGCAGATGGGAGGCTCGGATCAATGGGGGAATATAGTCAGTGGGGTTGAGCTGATAAAAAAGGTAACAGGCAAATCAGCTTGCGGATTAACGTCCCCTTTGCTGACTACGAGTTCTGGAAGGAAAATGGGAAAAACTGAAAGAGGGGCTGTTTGGCTTAGCCCTGAAATGCTTTCAGCATATGAATATTGGCAATTTTGGCGAAATGTGGAAGACAATGATGTTGGGTCATTTTTGAAGTTATTCACTGATTTGGATCTGGAGGAGATATCAAGGTTGGAGTTGTTAAAAGATCAAGAGATTAACGAAGCTAAAATTATCTTAGCTGATGAAGCGACCAAGATTTTGCATGGTCAAGATGCTGCTTTGAGTGCAAAAGAAACTGCGAGAAAGACTTTTGATAGCAAAAGTGCCATGGGAGATGATTTGCCGAGATATAGATATAAAAAGCAAGATGTTGATTCAGGGGTTGAGCTTTCTGGTGTGTTATGTGAAGTTGGGCTTGCTGCCTCTAATTCAGCAGCAAGAAGGCTAATAGAGGGACGTGGTGTGAAAGTGAATGGCGAATTGGTGGAGGATATTAAATATATCTTATCACAAAACGATGTGTGCGAGGGGGTTATGAAGATATCTGTTGGGAAAAAAAAGCATATGATTCTGGATGTTGTCTAACTATAAAAGGCATTGCAAAAAAAGAGCGGTTATGCAATGATCTTTTTAAATTTGTTATAATTTTGCTCGTTGTTTATGTGAGGTTGCCATACTTCACGCTTCACTCAATATAACAAAATGAAAGCTATTGCGCTAGCCTGAATATTTCATAAATAAAAGAAGAGGTAGGGCAAGAAAGCTGGCATAATGGTTAGTAGAAGCAATTAAATTATTTTTAATGACAAAGGAAAAATTTCAATTCAGCAAATCAAAAAATAAGGCCAAGTAATATCGATGGAGCAATATTAAAAATAATAGTTTCAAAAATAAGAGAAAGGTGGTCAAGCCTAAAAATAGGGAGTGTTTAGAAAAGGGAATATTTTTGAAGAAAAAAGAAAAGTAGAAGGTTGATGGTAAAAGAAGAGGTTAATGAGGCTGATAATAGCTCTAAATTTGCTCAAAAGAGTGTAATTTCTGAAGATTAAGACTACGCCTAGTGGGGTTTTGTAGTGGATCTAGAGCCAATAATATCTTGAGATTGAAGGACATAGCCCACATGAACTCAGCGAATTGGTTTTTAGCAATGCCAATATACCTAGCCCTCTTATTACATTGAGAGAACACCCTTTCATAGGGCGACATAAGCTTGCTTCGCCACTTATCGAGCTCCTTATTCTTGTCCCTCATATTATTTAACTTTATCGCAGATAAGTGGATACATTTCTTAGCAGCCGTTTCCCTTGCTTGCTTGGTGCAATATCCCTTGTCAGAGCACTTTCCTGAGTCCAGCAATATTTTCATTATTTCCACATACCCATACCGAGCAGCTCTGTATAATGCTATCTTAATGTTGTATTGAAAGACCCTTGCTGATTCAAGCAAAATTTTTGTTTGTGCTACATTCCCTTGTTCTGCAGCATATAATAACTTCTTCACTGTTGGCATTAGTGAGTTCAGATCTTGTTGAGTATAGATGAAGGGCATCGTACTCAGTAAAGTTATTTCATATGGAGCATGATGTGTTTCATGCAATATAAGTCAAGCATTTATTTGCAAGCAACGAACAATTTTCTCATCTACACAAAAAAGTTCTAATTAATATAGGTGTATATCTTTATCATAAGCCACATCTTACCACGCCTACCAAACACACAACTCCAAAACCATTTATTAATTGATTCTTTTTAAAGCTATCCAGCTATAGCACTTGAAATATCATGGATATATAGTTAGAGTTACGAGTGAACTTATTAGCCTAGTTGGGCGGTGTATAAATAATCAAAGAGCAGACTGATGATTCATTACCCAAAAAAGACAGGAGATTCCTATTCCAAAAGAGATATTGCTTTCAAAATCAATGAAGATAAATTATTGGAAAATGGCTTATCTTCCAATATTGCTTATACTTTTATTAAAGATCAGTTGATCTTAGATGGAAATGCTAAACAAAATTTAGCTACATTTGTAACAACCTGGATGGAACCAGAAGCTGAAAAATTAATGGGGGAAGTTGCAAATAAAAACATGATCGACAAGGATGAATATCCACAAACAGCTGATATTGAAAATAGATGCGTGAATATTATTGCCAATTTATGGAATGCACCTAGTATGCATGATATAATTGGGTGCTCTACTACGGGATCAAGTGAAGCATGTATGCTTGCAGGTCTTGCTATGAAAAGAAAATTGCAGTTAAAGAAAAAAGGCAAGACCTTTAAACCGAATTTAGTTACGGGAATCAACACTCAAATATGTTGGGAGAAGTTTTGTAATTATTGGGATGTTGAAATAAGACAAGTCCCTTTGGCAAGAGGTAGATATATAATTGAACCTAAAGCAGCTATAAAGCTTTGTGATGAAAATACAATAGGTATTATAGGGATTTTAGGTAGTACACTCACTGGAGAATATGAACCTATAGAAGCTCTAAATGATGAGGTAGATAAATTTAATAAAAAAACAGGACTGGAAATTCCTATTCATGTTGACGCTGCAAGTGGTGGATTTATTGCTCCCTTCATACAAAAAAATTTGAAGTGGGATTTTAGGTTGAAGTGGGTAAAATCTATCAACACGTCGGGACATAAATTTGGCTTAGTCTATCCTGGAGTAGGTTGGATAGTTTGGAAGCATAAAGAAGATCTTCCGGAAGAATTGGTCTTTTATGTTAACTATCTTGGGGGACAGATGCCAACATTTACATTAAATTTTTCAAAATCTGCAAGCCAGATAATAGGTCAATATTATAATTTTCTAAGATTAGGGTTTAATGGTTATAAAAAAACTCATGAAGAGGCTAGAGAAATTGCAAGATATATAGCACAAGGTTTGGAAGAATACGCTTTATTTGACATCATACACAAAGGTGATGACATACCAGTTGTTTCGTGGAAAGTTCAAGATAACAAAAATTTCAACTTATTTTTATTATCTGAAAGATTAAACTACACCGGATGGCAAGTCCCCGCATACACTTTGCCAGAAAACATTTCAGACACTGTAGTAATGAGAATTGTCATAAGAGAAGGATTCAGCTATAAGATGGTAGAATTGTTATTAAATGATATGAAAAAAGCAATCAACTATTGTCAAAACAATGAACAAGTTATACATACTAAAGAAGATTGCTTCCGTCATTAACAAAAATATTTCCATCCGTCTTTACCATCTATGTAGATTAATATCTTGTATCTTTTTATAGGTGAAATCATAATCATGAGGCACTTTGCTATATTTGCCTTAAGCTCTTTTCTTTAATTTGATTGACATCTAATCCCTCTAAAGAGAATGGGCCGTATTTCACGCGTATCAATCTGCTAACACTAAGATTAAAATGCTCAAAGATTCTTCTAATCTCTCTATTTTTCCCTTCACGCAAGGTGATTGAATACCAAACATTCCTCTTTTCAGAATGTCTCTCTTGCAAAATTTTTATATCTTTATAATGAAAGTCATCGGTTATTACTCCTTGGGCGTTTATTCCCAAAATATCCTTTTCGGACAACTGTCCATCTGCTCTACATCTATATACACGCTCATATTTATTAGAAGGCAGCTCCATTTTTCTCGCTAAATCTCCATCATTGGTTAAAATTAACAATCCCTCTGAATTAAGATCGAGACGCCCTACAGTAACGACCCTTGGCATGTTTTTGGGCAATAAATCAAATATTGTTTTTCTTGAAAAAGCATCGTGATTGGTGACCAAAACCCCCTTAGGCTTATTATATATCCATATTCTTGATTTGGCTGCAGCGGCTAAAGCAACTCCCTTGACTTTAATTGCTGCGTTGTATGAGAATTTTTCAGATAAGGAAGTTGATAACTTGCCATCCACTTCCACCTCCCCGTTTAATATATGCTTTTCCGCCTCTCTTCTAGAGCAATAACCTCTGCGTGCTAAAATTTTTGATAACCTTGCTTCCACATTACTTGTCTTGATGCTCAATTTTTTGTCCATATAGTTCTAACTTAAAGTCTTTGAGATCATATCCTAATTCTTGCGCTATCCGTTGATATATCGCCTCCAATTTCGGATCTTGGAATTCTACAATTTCACCACTGTCTAGGTCAATCAAATGATAATGCTGCCTTGACTTATCAAATTGCTCATATCGAGATTTTCCTTTATGTATTTCCAACCTTTTGATCAAGCCATAATCCTCAAACAAACTCAGGGCTCTATATACTGTTGCCAAACTGATTTTAGGATCAATGATATTAGAACGTTTATAAATCTCTTCTGCATCGGGATGATCATCTGAAGAAAATAGCACACTAGCTATAACTTTTCTTTGCGTTGTGAGCTTAACTCCCTTTTCTTTGCAAATCTTTTCTATATACGTCATAATGCATTTGAAATACAAGTTTTCAATTTTGTAAGACCTTCACCGCTTTTGCAACTAATAAATGCAATGTCTTTGATACAATTAAGTTGCGTGACCACTTTTAAACACTGATCTTTTACTACCTCTGTCTCTGATTTGTTTAGTTTATCAATCTTGTTGACAGCTAACACTAATTTTTGCCCCATTTGCTCTAGATAATATATTACCTCTAGATCCATTTCTTTAATCCCTCTTCTTGCATCAATGATGAGTATGATGAGTTTTTGGTGTTGTTTTATACTTAGATAGTCTTGAGTTAATAAACTTATTTGTTTACTAAGCTCTTTTGGTATTTTTGCATATCCATATCCAGGCAGATCAACAATTAACAATTTATCATCAATTAAGAAGTAATTTATAGCTGTGGTTCTGCCAGGAGTGTTTGAAGTTATTGCCAATTTTTTGTATCCCGTTAACTGATTAATCAAACTAGATTTACCAACATTAGACCTGCCTATAAAAGCGATTTCAGGAAAAGGTACGCTTGGATATTGCCCCGGACTCCTTGAGGTATAGAAAAATTTACAATTTTTATACTGATAATCTTGCAGCAATGAAGAAATTTTATTCATTAGGTTATCAATAAGCGTTTAATCTTTTTATCACCAAATCTCTGTCTATAAATGGCAGAAGCTTGGATAATTCTGGTCCATCCACTTCTCCAGTTAATACAAGCCTCATTGGAACAAAAAGATTTTTTCCCCTTTTGTCAGTTTGTCGCTTGATTTCCTCAAGCCATGCGGGCCACGTACTATCTGTAAATTTCCCTACTGGAGTAGACTGCGCTGCTATACGCACCAATTCATCATCAGTGATTTTAGTTACAACATCTTCATAACACACACTTAACCATTTTTGTATTTCCTCTATTGAGCTGATATTGCCTCTTATTAACTCCCAAAACTCTGACGTCATATACTTCATCTCTTTATCACTGAGGTATCGCTTAATATCTTCAAAATTTAATGTTCTTAACACCTTGCTGTTAAACAACAACAAATCCTCTTCGTCATATTGAACCGCAGACTTGCTTAGTTTTGTAAACGAAAAATCTTTGATCAAGTCATTCATCTCGAGATTTTCTTGAACACTATCCGAAGATCCTAGTTTTGAAAGAAATATCAACAACGCCTTTGGAAAAACTCCTTTTTCTTTTAAAAACCTAACTCCGGATTCATTATCTCTTTTAGACAAAACTTTGTTTTTATTGATCAGTAAAGAAATATGGGAAAAATCTGGAGCTTGAGCATCTAAAGCATTAAATATCTGAATATGTATGGCGCTGTTACTGATATGATCTTCACCTCTAATTATATCAGTGATGTCCATTTCTATGTCATCTACAACTGACGCCAAACTATAAGTAAAAGTGCCATCAGCTCTAATTAAAACAGGGTCACTCAGTTTGTTGCTTGAAAAATTTATCTCTCCCCTAACCTTATCATTCCATGAGATCTTTTCATCTTTTAATAAAAACCTCCAATGTGGCTTTATCCCTTTTTCTTCCATCGCTTGTTTGTCTTCTTCTTTCAAATGCAGAGATTGCCTATCATAAATAGGAGGGAGGTTCCTCATCAACAAAGATTTTCTTTTTAGGCTAAGCTCCTGCTCTGTTTCATAGCAAGGATAGAGCCTTTTGTCAGCAATAAGTTTTTTCATTGCTGCTTTATATTTTTCGATTCTAGAGGATTGAAAGAATATCTCGTCCCATTTAATGCCCACCCAAGATAGATCGTTTTTTATAGCCTCGACATATTCTTGTTTTGATCTTAACAAATCTGTGTCATCAATTCTTAATATGAATTTGCCACTAACGGATTGGGCGTATAGCCAAGAGATCAAAGCCGTCCTTAAGTTTCCTACATGAAGATATCCTGTTGGGCTAGGAGCAAATCTTGTTACTTTTTTCATTACGTGTTTTTTGTCATTTCTTTTAGATAACCTTTTTCAATAATCCCTTTAAACCCCGATCCTTGATTGCAAATAATTTCTTTAACATCATCTACATCATATAATTTTGCTGCTTCATGTGCAGATGATGCAACAACAAGGTCCGTTCCATTCTGATGCTTCACCAAATAATTAGTCTCAGCATTGATTTTATATTTTTTAAAGCTGTAATTTTCGAATGTCATGTCACATAAATATAGAATTAGCTGATTTTAGCTGCTTCTTCCCAAAAAAACAATTCTAATTCTGAAGATATCTTGCACAATTCAAGGATTCGCTTACCTATTTTAGAATTTACATCTATCTCCAAAATAGCCTTTTCAAGCACCTTATTCATTTTATCTGCAACTTCTTCAAATTCGTCTCCAGAATAGGTCTCAATCCATTTGTGATAAGGGTTTTCTTTTGAGCTTTTGTGTAAAATTGCCTTTCCCACTTCTTTATAAAGGTAAAAGCAAGGGAACAAAGCGGCAAGAGACTCTTCATAACTCATTGAGTATGCAGTAGATATCAAAAAATTTGTGTAGGACAAGCAAGCCTCCCCTTTTTTAGTGACAGGAGTTATAGCAAATTCTTTAAAGTAGAAGTTATGCAACTCTCTCTCTGCCACCAAAGCTCCATCTGCTAGATGTAATAGTGTGGAAAAATCTTTACTATCAAAACTTTTGGCGGCCGTAATAGCAATTGCCTTTGCAAAGTCCATCAAATACAAGGAATCTTGTGCAATATAAAAATCAAAGCTTTTCTTACTTAATGCTCCTAAGGCTAGCTGTTGATTAAATCTGTGGCTTATAGCTTTCTCACGAAAAGCTGAGATATAGGATATTAAATTCTCTACTTTCATACCATGGTAACCAATTTTTTAATAGTCACTTCCTTATACACGAAATCTCTCCATAATGAAATCTTAACATTTCTTTATCACAACTCTTTAAAATCAATTCCCCAGATGAACCTATGCCCTGATAAAAGCCTTGTGAAACACTTAAATTATTCTTAAAAGTTACAACTTGCTGCTCCTTAAAATAATCGTATTGTTTCCATTCGTCAAAAAAGTGGTTGAATCCATGATTTTCAAAAAGCACTATATACTCAAATATCTTTTGTAAAACATTGATATAAAACTCTGTCATATCTATCCCTTTGCCTAACACTCGTCTTACAGAGGTCCAGTTATCAAAATCATTAATCTCCATGTTCACGTTAATACCAATCCCTATTATTACTCTTGAGATCTCTTTGTTGAACAAGACCTTTTCTATTAATATCCCAGATATCTTTTTACCTTCATACAAGACATCATTTGGCCACTTTACTCTTAGATGATCATTTCCACAATATATCGAAAGAGCTCGCATCACAGCCAAACTCATCACTAAAGACAAAGAAGAGAAATGGTTTAGATTATAAAAATTCTTTGCCACCGAAAAACAAGCATTTTTCTTTGGAACAGAATGCCACTTGTTACCTTTTCTACCCCTTCCCTGAGATTGAAAATCCGTTATACAAATATGCGTGTGTTTTGAAAAGTCCTGAGATTTTAAATACTCATTTGTGGAGGCAATAGAACGAAAGTGATCAATGATCAGATTGTCAAGAGGTAAACTTGCACGAATCTTGTCGCCGTTTAACATAAAAATAGAAAACAAAGATGAGGTGTGGTAATGAACACCTCTTTTCTTTGGAAAATTTATTGAGCTGCAGAAGCTGAGGGAAGCGATGGAGGGGTAGGGAGCGCCGAAGGCGAAGGATCATCAGATGCATTGCTTTCATCAACAACCTTTTGATTGCTAGTAGCATTTTCTTCAGCAGCATCTTCATTACCAGAAGAGTTTGCA
>CBFHIH010000029.1:0-11121 GCA_965655955.1 Candidatus Midichloriaceae bacterium
CCCAAACATCCGTATAAATAACATCGGCATTTATAACAGCTTTGTCCACATTATCCGTATACTCTATTTTAGCCCCCGTGATTTTCGCTTGAGCCTCGATATCACGCAAAATATCTTGATCTGGAGCCAATTCTTTTGGCCCTAATGCAACAAAATGCATACCCATTTTCATAGCACCATACATAAGCGCATACGCCATATTATTTCTTGTATCTCCACTGAAGACTAACTTAATTTCATGCAATCCCTTATTTCTAATATGTTCTTCTATAGTCAAAAAATCTGCAAGAATTTGTGTCGGGTGGTCTGTGTCTGTTAAACCATTCCAAATAGGAATACCAGAATATTTTGCTAAATCTTCAACAATTTGTTGTTCAAACCCTCTATATTCTATACCATCATAAAATCTACCCAACACTTTTGCTGAATCTTCTATAGATTCTTTAACTTGAAATTGAGAATTACTCAGATAAGTGATATGAGCTCCTTCTTCATAAGCAGCAGTCTCAAAAGCACACCGTGTTCTGGTAGAGCTTTTTTCAAATATAAGAAGTATATTTTTATTCTTTAGAGAATCCCCATATACTCCCATCCTTTTCTTAGCTTTTAAATCATGAGACAAATCTAGCAGATATCTAATTTCAGCAGTTGTAAAATCTAATAAAGTAAGAAAACTTCTGCCCTTTAAATTTACCGCCATAGCAACCTCTTTTTTATTAACTTACTCTCTTTCTAAAGGCATAGACATACACCTAGGACCGCCTCTTCCTCTAGAAAGTTCCGAGCCTTTTATGATATGCGTTACAACTCCATGATCCTGCAACGCCTGATTGGTCACATAATTTCTATCATACACCACGACCTCTCCTGGTGATATCGCAAGGGTATTGGAACCATCATTCCATTGCTCTCTTCCACCAATTATAGGATCTCCTAAACCACATCTAATGAGCGTAACTTTCATTCCAAGATATTTTTGCAATATTCTTTCTAAAGTTTCGTTTTCTTCATTTATCATCAAGCCATTAGAGCCAGAAGTAATTGCATAAACTTCAAGAGGACCTTCTATTTTAGCATGTATGGTAAATTTATCGTGATCAACTTGTGTAAAAACAGTATCCAAATGCATAAAAGCTCTTTTTTCTGGAATACGAAACGCTAATATAGTCTTCACTGAGGAGTGATCACTATTAAAAATTCTAGAAGCAAGCTTTTTAACAGAAGATGCCTTTGTCCTTTGCGACACTCCTATAGCAACTACTTCTTTGCTTAAAACAAGTATATCCCCCCCTTCAATAGAAGAGTTATTTTCTCTGTGATACCAATACGAAATATCGCTTGTGGTAAATTCAGGATGATATCTTAAAACATATTCTAGTAATAACGTTTCTCTTGCGCGAGCATCAGTAGCCATGCGGTTTAAAGAAATTCCCTTCCCTATCACGGCTCCTATATCCCGAGTAAAATATGCATTAGGAAGTGGATCGGAAACAAAAGGATAGTTTTTATCTGTTAAAGCAGATAGATCCTTATGCTTATACTCAATTTCATCTTTCCTAATACCTGCAAAAAGTTTATCTACCATTTTTTTATTGTCTCCTAACGATAACAAATAATCAGAGACAACCTCTTTACCTATTGTAATTAAATTTGTTTCCTCTAAAAAATCATCTATAAGGCTCATTTTAAGATTAGAATCTTTGATGATTTCAACAAGAAGATCCTCTATATAATAAACCTCTGCTCCTTTTTCTCTTAAAAGATTAGCAAAATAATCATGCTCTTCTTGAGCGATTTTTAAATAAGGTATGTCATCAAACAATAACCTTTCCATGAGGCTTGGAGTTAAATTTTCCAACTCGCTACCAGGACGGTGTAACAAAACTTTTTTCAATTTAGATATTTCGCTGTTAATACCAAGCTTCATGGTCCTCGCCATTACATTTTTCCAACAGAGCTCATTATATCCCTAATAAAATTAAAAGTCTAGCATCCTGCATAAAGCTCCAATGAATCCAAAAATATATCGACTATACTTTATAAAAAACAAGAGGTTGAATTTTTGCTCTCAAATTCTTTTATAAGTGACAAATCAGTGCTTGTTATCCATGCTTGAGAGGGAGTTTTTTCTAACTCTATTATTAACTCTCTTTTTCTTTTATCATCTATATGGGCAAACACTTCGTCTAAAAGCAACACTGGCGCAATTCCTGTCGTTTCTTGAATTGCATATGATTGCGCAAGCAGCAATGCAATAATCATAGATTTTTGCTCACCACTTGAACACATATTAGCAGCCCTGCTATTATTACCATCAAAGACTTCTAATTCACTTTTATGAACCCCTATATTAGATCTTTTTAACAAACCATCAATAGCTCTATTATTAAAAAACTCTTTATGTAGCAACGATATATCTTTTTCATATTCCGCAATATTATCCTCTATCTTCCCCTTAATGTTAATGCTCGGCTTTAAATAATCAAAATCCATTTTTAGCATAAAAGAATTGATGATTTTAATGCAATGGTTTCTATTTTTGACTATTTCAACGTTTAACGCAGACAATCGCTTTTCAAGCTCAGATAGCCAATTCTCATCATAATAGGATTTTTCCGCTAAAATCTTATTTCTTGAACGCATCAAGTAGTTATATTGCAGCAACGAATCAAGGTGCTTAGGGAAAAAATTAAAAGTTATTCTGTCAATATACTTCCTTTTGACAGATTGAGGTTCAAGAAATAAGTTTTCAACTTGCGGAGTGACCCATATAACGCGTAAAAAATTCAATATATTTTTTCTATTTTTCAAAGGAGTATTGTCAACGCTCAGTGTTTTTTTTACCTTATTCTCCCTTAAATCCCATCCTATAGAAAACGCATAACTTTGTTTATTATGATTATAATGCACTTTTGCAATAGAATATGAAGAATCACCATTATCACTAATTACCATCTCATCCTTTGCATCTCTTAGCCCTCTACCAGGAATGAAAAATGACAACGCTTCTAAAACATTTGTTTTTCCAATACCATTTTCCCCTAAAATCAAAGTAAACTTTTTGTCACTCTTCAAAGAAAAATTTGTATGATTTCTATAATTCTCTAAATCAATTGATAGAAAAGACGATAATAATTCTCCCACACCTTTCTATAGCTTCATTGGCATTAGTACAAACTGTGCGGTATCGTTATCTGTGCTCTCCATTAAAACAGCGTTGTTCGAAGATTCAAACTTCATTATAACATCTGATGAATCTATGTTGTTAAGTATGTCAAGCAGATATCTACTATTAAATGCCATCTCCATTGGCTCATGATCATAATTGGCATTCACTTCAACATTTCCAGTTGAGCTATTTTTATCATTCACAGATAAGATTAACTTATCTTTAGCAAGTACCAGCTTTATCTCTATAACTCTTTCTGTAGATATGGCCGTTGCCATGGTAATCGCCTTTATTAAATCAGCAACTTTAGTTATTAAAACCTTAGAATTTTTCAGAGGCACAACTCCTTGATAATCAGGAAATTTGGCGTCTATCAATTTCGAAATAACTGTTAATTCATTGAACACCACTTTCACTTTCGAACTAGAAATAGAAAATTTGATAGAGCTTTTTGAATTATCAAGCAATTTTGTAAGTTGATTGACAGTTTTTTTAGGCAAAATCACTTCTGGAAAAGATGCAAAATCATCCGGCTGAGAAATTTCAGTAAGGGCCATTCTGTGCACATCAGTCGCAACACATCGTAAAATCTTACCACCTTGATGACTTAAACTGTGGAAGAATATACCATTTAGATAATATCTCGTATCATCAGAAGACATAGCATGCTTTGTGGTGTTTAACAAACACAGCAGATCTTCTGCTGCTATATTAAACTCAGCACTATAAGCTCCATCCTCAAAATCTGGAAATTCCTCTGAAGAGATGCAAGGCAAAGAAAAAGTGGCATGACCAGCTTTTATAACAACTTTAATTGGATTATCTGATGGTTCAAAAGTCATATTAATTTCTGTTCCATCTTGAAAATTCTTCACTATATCATATAAGACTTGTATAGAAACAGTGGTGGACAACGCACCACCAATTTTTGCAGGCAAAACCTCCTTCACAAAAATATCTAAATCTGTTGTATATAAAGCAATGGAGTTTTTCTTAGTAGAAATTTTCACATTTGAAAGTATCGTTTTAACATTTCTCTTTTCCACCACTGACTGTAACCTACCAAGAACTCCAAGAAGATCTGTGCTGTTGATTTGAAGATGCATAACTTCTACATGTATTTTATTAAGAGATAATAAAGGAAGTGTGCAATTTTGCAAGCATATAGAAGCTTATTACCATAATTTCTAAAATAATCGTCGAATATTAAACGTTGTTTGAGACAAAGGCTTAGACATCCACCAATTGAGAAATTGGACCATTGAATCTATTTGATCATCATGTTTAGAATTTGGAAATGCATATAACTCTGATTCAAATTCTTCTAACCATTGCGCAGAACTTGGTATGTAAAATTTACCTGACTCAAATATATTAATAATTGATAGAAACCTTAACATCTTGGATTTTTTTGGCATATATTTCGCCACAGGAATTCCACAACATTTCATATCTTGTATTAACTGCTGACCGCTTCCTTTGTCCTCTATCAAAACTCCATCTGGAACAAATTCCTGAAATTTCTTCATCACAGCTTTTTTCAAATCTGGATATATTAATTTTTTCCTAAAAACATCAATTAGATAAAATTTATCTTTTATAATACCAATGGTAGAACAAACACTATAGTCGTTATTTTCTCCAATCTTTATTGCAGTATCCCAACTTTGATATATCTCATCAAAGTCCTCAATTTTATCATATCTTTGCAATTTAAAAGCATCTATCAGAGAGTGATTCAAAGCTATTGGATCTTGCTGATATTGTGCTGCAAATGTATAATGCCCTAAATCTTTCTTCGCTTTTTGAATATGCTTCAAGCTTTCTATGCTATCGCATAAAGGCTCATTTTTTCGTCTAGTATAAGAAAAATTGTTAAAATTAAAAAAACGTTCCTTAGATGAAAGAGCTTCTATTTTTAATAGCTCCCAATCACTTTTCTTAATCAATTCAGCACTTAAATCTTCCATATGTAGCCTTTGCATAACAATCACAACAGCCCCATTTTTCTTGTTATTAATCCTTGTTAAGAAAGTGCCAAAGAACCATTTATTTAAAAATTCTCTTTTGTTCGCACTCATCACTTGTGTTGGCGTGATTGGATCATCAGCGATTAATATATCGCCACCTGCTCCTAAAATACTACTGTTTATTGAACAAGCCATTCTAAAGCCTTGTCGGTCTGTCAAAAATTTCAACTTTGTGTTTTGCTTGGAAGAGATTTTAAGATTAAAAATCTCATTATACCAAGAAGAGTTTATAATCTCTTTACAATCTTGAGATAATTTTTCAGCAAGAGAAAGGCTGTGGCTTGCAACAAGAATTTTATTAGAAGGTTTATTACCAAGCAACCATGCTGGCCAAGCAACGCTGATAATAAAGGATTTTAAATATCTTGGAGGTAAGTTTATAATCAGTCTTTTAACTTTGCCATTTGCAACAGCATCTAGATACTCTATTATATAATCTATATGCCAATTATCTGTAAATTTTTCATCTGGATGCAATAGATTAAAGGATCTATGTAAAAAAATTTTAAAATCTTCTTTTGTTACTTTATTTAAGATGGAGTATATTATTTTATTATCAGATGCTTTTTCCATAAGAATATGATTTGTTTCAGTGATCAATTTTCGTGCAAAAAACAATAATCAGGAAGTTTCTATGAATATTTTGAATAGAATTGAAGATTTGAAAGGGTTGTTTTCTAAACATGAATTAGAAGGCTATATAATTCCTACAAAAGACGAGTTTAACAATGAATTCCTTCCCAATTGCAATAAAAGGTTAGAATGGTTCTGCGGTTTTTCAGGCTCTAATGGATTTTTAATTATAACGAAGGAATCTCTGCTTTTCTTTACAGATGGAAGATATGTAGAACAAGCAAAGATTGAGTTGTCTGAACAAATACAAGTTTTTGATCTTAAGGAGAAAGAAAATATCAAGTGCTTGTTCAAACAAAAAATCAACATCGGGTACGATAACTTCATATTCTCCTCCCAAGATTTGAAATACCTAAAAAATTTATTTGGTGATAACCTAAATTTCATTGCTATAAAAGAAAATCTAGTTGATCAAATATGGTCAAGAGAAAGAAAATTTGAAACTAAAGCACCAGCAATTTTAGAAGAGAAAGTTGTTTATAAAAATGTTGAGCAAAAAATATCCTCATTAAAATTTGATGCTGATTATTTATTAATAACTAAGCCAGATGCAATATGTTGGTTATTAAACATGAGAGGGAATGATGTGCCCTACTCTCCTTTGCTTATGTGTTACTGCTTAATAAACAGAGAAGGTCAAATAGACTTGTTTTCCAACATACAATCAATCAAAAGTGAATATACAAAAATCATAATTCATAAAATATCCCATATAAAAAACAAAATCTTGGAAATAAACTCTTCAGGAAAAACTATCCAACTTGACGAAAAAAATGCTCCCATATGGTTTGAGCAAAACATTGATGTTGGTAATCTAATAATCAAAGAAGATCCCGTAGATAAACTTAAATCCGTAAAAAATAAAGTGGAGATATCAGGCTTTCAATACGCACATATTCAAGATGGAATCGCTTTATTAAAACTATTTTACTGGCTAGAGAATAGTATTCAAAAAAGACAAGAAGTGTCAGAAATAGATATATCTGATAAACTAGAGAGGTTTAAAAAAGAAAATAGAATATATAAATCCCCTAGCTTTCCTAGCATCTCAGCATTTGGCAAAAACTCTGCTGTCATTCATTACAATCCTAATAAATCTAAAAATTCCTCTGCTATCACAGATCAATCAGTGTACCTACTTGATTCAGGCAGCCAATATATATGTGGCACAACAGATGTCACAAGAACACTTCATTTTGGCTCACCTTCAGATGAACAAAAGAAGTATTATACGCTTGTATTAAAATCTTTAATTTCTTTAACAAACACTAAATTCCCAAAAGAAACCAAGGCAATGCAATTAGATAGCATTGCAAGAAGGTATCTATGGAATGCTGGTTATAACTACCCACATGGAACAGGTCATGGAGTAGGACATTATTTATCAGTTCATGAAACTCCTCCAACAATTAACCCTTTAAGCAATCATATATTAGAACCTAATATGGTTCTTTCCATCGAACCTGGCTATTATTCCCCTAATAACTTTGGGATTAGAATGGAAAATCTCGTATATGTCAAAAAATCAGATAAAGAGGGATTTTTGGAATTTGAAACATTAACCTTAGCACCGATTGCATATAATCTTATAGATGAGAGAATGATGACATACATAGAGAAAAGATGGCTGTTACAATATCATCAAAAAATCAAAAATTTTGTCTCTCCTTATGTCAAAGATGAGCATCTAGAGTATTTACAAAAACACATAAATCATTATTCAAAATTATTAGATAAGTAAATTATGGCAAGAACACACCAAATTACTCAAAGAGAAGAATATATAGAGAGTCTCTATTGCCCAAATAAAGAAAAATTTGAGAACATTAGAAATTCTGCAGGGAGCAATTATCCCATTCAGATATCTCCATCAGAAGCACAATTCATCACTGTTTTAATTAAAATGCATGGCAGTAAATATGCCTTAGAATTAGGTTCTTTAGTTGGATATTCGACAGCACATATAGCTTCCTCACTTCCTGAAGATGGGGTTTTAACATCAGTTGAAATAAATAAAGACAATCATGAGAAAACCAAGGACAATCTGAGCTCTTTAGATCTAAAATGTACTCTAAATCTCATCAATGAAGATGCTGTTAGTTTCTTAGAATCGCATGAATTCAACCATATGCTCGATTGTGTGTTTATAGATGCAAAAAAAGACCAATATGTGAGGTATCTAGAGCTTGTATATCCAAAATTAAGGCAAGGTGGATTGATAATAGCAGATAACACCTTTCTGTTTGATAAGATCTTTGACGAAAAACATAATGATGAATCTAACTATCAGGTAATGAAAGAATTCAACAATATGCTAGCTGATAGCTCAAAATATCACAGCATAATAGTTCCAACTCAAGAAGGGCTAACAATAGCATTAAAAAAGTAAAATTCTTATGACTGATTATAATTTCATTATCATCTACTCCACCACTCCTTCTGAAGAAGTTGCACTGACAATTTCAAATATCCTAATATCTAAAAAACTTGCTGCTTGCGTCAATATTTTAAGTCCTGTGAAATCTGTTTATAGCTGGGAAAACAAGGTCTGCCAAGATATTGAGACTCCTTTTATAATAAAAAGCAAATCATCTTTTTTTGCAAAAATTGCAGAAATAATCAGAGAAAAACATCCTTATGATACTCCTTGCATTGTGTCACTTCCGATAAACAACATTGAAGAGAAATTCTCTTCTTGGATGATTTCAAGCTTAAATCCTCCCTAGATATTAATACTCAGACTAAGAATCACACAAGGTAAATTGCTTGAAATATTTATCTAAAGCAACATTAAACAACTCCTCCCTAGCAAGATCTCCGTCAAATTTTTTATATTTCACACATGAATATCCAAATTCTGATTTCTCAAATGTGAAAATTTCACCTGATACATTCAATTTGGAAGTTATATAATTTGGTAGATTATTTACAATTCCACCGATAAATATTATGTCAACCGAACAAGAAAAGGTTTTGAAATTTATAAATCTTTTGAATATCACATTATCAATCAAATTCAGATCTGCTAATTTTTCTGAAGCAAATTTTAAAAACCAATCCTCTTTATCCGTCGCATATATCATTTTTGCTAATTGTGCTAATATCACTGTAGAATAGCCAGTTCCACAATTGATATCTATGACAGTAGAGTCTTTTGATATTTTAGATTCTTGTAAGATTCTCGCAAGAACATCGGCTTGAATCATATATCTATTTTCCTCTTTAGAAAAAAGATCCATATCTCTTGTTGGCAAAATTGCATCAACATAAGCAAGATCTCTATACCTACTGTTTACAAATTCATGCCTTTTTGTTTTAGTGAAAGCCTTGATTATCAATTCATCAACAACTCCATGAGGTATGATTTGGTTCAAAACCATATTCTCCCTAGCTTTTGTATAAAACTTTTCCTTATTTCTATATAACATAAAGCTATTTCTCAAACTCTATTAATAAATCTCCTGTCATAATATTATCCCCTTCTTTTATATGAACATTTTTAACAATTCCATCTGAAAAAGATAATAATATATTCTCCATTTTCATCGCCTCTATCACAACCAATTGCTGAGATTTTTTAACCTCATCTCCTGGCGATACCTTAACCTTCTTCACCTGACCACTAATGGTGGCCAACAAATCTCCTTCTTCTTTTTCATCGTCATGTATTTTCATGAATTTATATAACTCAGCAGTACGAGGCGAAAGCAAGAAGGCCTTGGTTTTTGAGCCCATGAAATATATATTGCAATAATTTCTTTCATTATCCAACTGTAAACTATAGGGCTTTTGGTTTATTATGCATTTAAAAAGCCTCCGACCACTCTCCCAATTACTCTTGATGTAAAAGCGGCGATTTTCGAAGGTAATCTTATAACCCTCTTCTAAAATTCTGACGATTACAGGATAATTTTTTTCATCTAATTTTACAACCCACCTGGTGCCTACACTTTTTGATGTACCAGGATTTTTTGAAGAGATCTTTTTGATTTTTGACAGAGAGATATAAACTGCCGCACAAAGAACAACGCTGCTTTTTTCATCATCTAATTCTGCTCCAGTGAAGCCATCTTTATACTCTTCATCAATGAAGTTGGTGGATATATCTCCTTTTTGAAATCTTTTGTTGCTTAAAACTGCTTGCAGAAACCCTATGTTATGTGAAACACCTCTGATGATATACTCATCTAATGCATTTTTCATAAATGATATAGCATTCTCTCTGTTATCAGCATAACTACAAACCTTAGAGATCATGCCATCATAAAACATACTTACTTCACCACCTTCATAAATACCAGAGTCTATTCTGATGTTTTTAGAAATTAAAGGCTCTCTATAGCCTATGATCCTGCCAGTGGAAGGCAAAAATCCACAAGAACTATCTTCTGCATAAATCCTAGACTCAATAGCCCAGCCCTTCATGTTGATGTCTTTTTGCTTGAATGACAGCTTTTTTCCTTCAGCAATATTGAGCATTTGTTCAACTATATCAATGCCAGTAACAAGCTCTGTCACGCCATGTTCCACTTGAAGACGTGTGTTCATTTCCAGAAAATAAAAATTACCTTTTTGATCAACTATATACTCTATTGTGCCTGCAGAAAAATATTTTACTTTTTTCACCAAAGCTATAGATTGCGCATACATCTTTTTCCGTAGCTTTTCATCCACAAAAACACTTGGTGCTTCTTCTATAACCTTTTGATTATGCCTTTGTATTGAGCATTCTCTTTCGCCTAAACATACATAATTTCCATGCTTATCTCCAAGAACCTGAATTTCTATGTGTCTTGGCTTGATTATTAACTTTTCTATAAAAGTTCTGCTATCAGCGAAATTATTCTTTGCCTCATTTTTAGTAGACAAAAAAGCTTGTTCCATTTCATCATCACTGTTAACAACTCTCATGCCTTTCCCACCGCCACCAGCAGCAGCTTTAAGCATGATAGGATACCCTATCTTTTTGGCTATTTTCACTGCCTGTTTTTCCGATTTAATATCTCCCATATAACCAGGAATAATATTCACTCCTGCAGCTTGAGCAATTTTTTTAGCTTCTATCTTATCCCCCATCACCTTGATGGATTCCGGAGAAGGGCCTATGAAATTAATGCCGTTTTTCATCATCAATTTCGCAAAGTCATAATTTTCAGATAAAAAACCATAACCAGGATGCACCGCATCTGCATTAGAGAGCTTGATTGCGTGTAATATAGATTTTGTATCCAAATAACTCTGTGTAGCGGGTGATTTCCCAATATAAATTGCCTCATCTGCTAATTTGGG
>CBFHIH010000029.1:11131-12605 GCA_965655955.1 Candidatus Midichloriaceae bacterium
AAGAGCATTTTTATCAGCATCAGAATAAACAGCAACGCTCTTGATGCCCATTTTTTTCAATGTCTTGACTATCCTACAAGCAATTTCACTGCGATTTGCAATTAAAACCTTCTTTATATTTGTCACAAGAATCATTTCTAAGTTTAATTGCTGGAGAATATCATGCTTATATCTCTAAATCAATTTATAGCTAAACATAGCTTGTACAGCCTTTCATATCTGTTGCAACACGGAAAGAAGTGTGATTAAGTTTAAGGCAGTAACAGGGTAGTTAAGAAAGCATGAATATTAGATGGCGTTAAGCAACTTTTAGAATCAACTCATTGTCAATATTTAGTTCATAAAGAGGCCACTCATTAGAGTGGATAGTTGTTTTAATCTGCAAAACATTGTGTGCATTCTCTCGAGTCCACTGCATTTTTTGTTTTCTCTTGAATCTAGTGTTTATTTGAGACTCTATCATAGTTTCTGCAATGCTGCTTGTATATGGCAGATTGGCTTCTTTTCTTTCCATGTAATTGACTAATTTATCAATATTATTTAATAAATAGCTTTTTATTGAGGTCGCCTTGTCAACCTTTCTCTCAGAGAGTTTGTGTTGGACTCTAACTCTTTTGTTAGTTCATCGAGCTTATTAATAGCTTCCTGTGGCTTACCATGCCATACTTTATATTTGGAAGAATCAAGTTGTTCTGCGTACTCTGGTAAGGCTATTTTAGCTCTATCATATGCTTGCCTAATATGATACCAATCTAGGATTTCAGTTATGCTTTTGCAGTGACTTTCTAGTGAATCGACAATACTCCAGCAGTTTGCGGCTCCATCACAGAATGCGGTTATTTCTGTGTCTTTACTCATGCCTTCTTTTCTTGCCGCATCTCTCATCTCGTTTTCCTATAAGAACTATATATAGTTTTTCGTCATCATATTTATTAACAATTCTATATTTTCCCACCCTAGCTCGCCTATAATTATTGGTGTTCGTCAAAGCTTTTGTATTTCCACCGCTAGGTTCATACTGTAGCTCTTTTATTTTAATTACTAGCCTTTTTGCAACTGATAAATCCTTTGTTTTCAAAAAAGTCAGAAATTTTGCTACTTTCCTCTCTAAAATTAGATCACGCATTTAATATATCATTTATCACTTTATTTGATTCTCCCTCATCCAAATATTCATTTCTCTCATCTATTTTTTTGGCTAGAATACTTAACATTTCTTGTTCCATCTTGAGCAATTCTCTATATCTTTCATTGGATAGTAAAATAGCAAAATTTTTCCCATGCTTTTGTATAGACACCGGATCATTTCTTGATGCATCTAATATCTCAGCAAATTTTAATCTTGCCTCTCTTGCGCTGACTATTTCCATAATTTCACTTTGTATGTAATTACTATTATGTATGTAATGTTTGTTTATATACTAGATGTCAATAATGATTACTTTGATCTCTAGAACATTACCCTTCCTGCACT
>CBFHIH010000030.1:0-12553 GCA_965655955.1 Candidatus Midichloriaceae bacterium
ATAAATTACTAGAACTATCATTGATTTTTTTGCCAGAAAAAAGATATATATCTCCTATATAATTAACTTTTCCCGCTTCCACTTTAAAAGAAAATTTTTCTTTTGATTTAGAAGAACTGTAATATGAGTATTCATAATAATCCTTACCATGATACAAAATTGTCTCAATATCATTAATATGATACGTTCCTTCTGGAAGCATTGCCACCCCATAAAATTTTTCAGCTTTAGTAAGAGGAAATTCTGCGTTTTGTGCAAATCTCAGTTTTCCAATATACTCGCTAGAAAGACTATTTTGGTGCACTAATTTTTCTAAGAAACCAGGCTTAGCATCATCATCAATTTTATCAGTTATAGAGTCATATACTGGATCTTGACCAGTAACATAATACTTGTCATATAAAATAAAAGATGTTTTTTCTTTTATAATTGAGTCCGTTAATTTCACAGAAACAGATGGGTGTTTTAGGTAAGAATCGTCCATTTTCAGCACTGTTTCAGCAAGATTAATTTTACAAATAGATCTATGATTTGCTATCTTCTCTTGTTTATCATTTAGATATAAAAAACGAGATAAAACAATCCCATGGTCGCTTTTAGCATCATTGAGTTTATGGAGATCTATATAGGATACCAGCCGAATATCGGATTTGCATGATGCTAAAAATATTATAAAACATAGTATAATCTTTTTCATAAGTGCTTTGCTTTTATTTGGATATCTCAAGGCTTAACAATCTTTTAAAAGCCTTCCAATCCCTAATTCCTAGATCTTTTTCAAATGACAAAAGATCTAGTTTTGATTTTTCGCATATTTCTTTTGAGGGAATGATAACATTATCTATCCCAGCAGCCAATGAAGCAATTTGCACTTTACAAGCCTGTTCAAGGTGATATGTGAAAAACATAGCTTCTTGTATCGTTTTGCCGACAGTGAGTGTACCGTGGTTTCTTAGAAACAGTGCGTAATTCTGCTCAAGATCTTCAGCCAATAAATTTCCAGAATTCTTTTGAAGCACCAATGAATTATAATCATGGTAAGAAACATTGTCATATAAATGAAGCGCAAATTGACTCATTGGCAATAAGCCAAATTTCATTGAGGAAACAGCCACTCCCGCTTTTGTATGCAAGTGAAAAATTGAGTTAATTTCAGGTCTGGAGCAATATATCGAACTATGTATTGCATATCCTGTTGGGTTATATATTTTTTCTTCTCCCTCTAAAACCTCTTTAGAAAAACTCACTTTAATGAGATTATCTTTCGTCACCTCAGAAAAAAGCTTGCCAAAGGGCGCGATATAAAATGAATCTCCTTCTTCAGACCTCAAAGAGATATGGGTATATGTCAAATCATCCATCTCCAAATAAGAGATAATGCGATACGCAAGAGCTAAATCACTTTTTATTTGCTTATTCTTCACAACAATCTATAAAAATTATTCAATAACCTTTCTAACTTCCCAAATATTCTCTTTTGCATTAAATTCAAACACAACAGGCTCTCTGTCATATTGGCTATATTGAATATGCATAAACTCATCCCTATTACTCAAAATAGCATAGTGATTATAATTGCTTCTTTGTACGAAATAATTATTATAAACGCAGAGAAAGTTCTTTCTTTTTTTGAGCAAAGGTATCTTTTCTATAAGATCAATAAGATTGTTTATTTTAACTTCCCCCAAGGAAACCAAACCTATTCTCTGAGCTTTACCCCCTTCCCAATAAAAATATGGCAAATTATCAAAACTACTTCCAGAATCCATGTTACTAACAAAAACAGTCTTTAAATTCACTCCTGATAATATTCTAAACATATCATCCGACTCAAAAAATGCAGCACCACCAAAAACCACCATTTTTGATATGTCATTTGCCTTTTCTAAATCATATAACGGAACTTTAAAACTCATCAGTTTTCCGTTTCTATAAACTCCTAGATTAGCTTCATATCCATCAAGATCATTCATTATCTTCTGCATTTTATATAGATCTGGGCCGATCTCCTTCCCATCAACACTCCATATAATATCCCCAGGCTGAAGAATGGACTGTGTTTTGGTACCTTTATACAGACTATTCACCACCAGGATGTTGTTTAAAGAATCTGGATATCTTTTTACATATGAACTGACTAATTCCTTGGGAAAATTCAAAAACTTCACAGAATCATCCAAAGAATAATACGACACAATCCCTTCTATTCCTTTTCTTGGAGGTGTTTTGTGTTTTTTGACCAGTTCTAACGCATCTGTTATATATGAAATCTTCACGGCGTTTGTGTATGTTGCATCACCACTAAAAATCAAACCTAAAACCTGCCCTTTTTTATCTAAAATAGGGGATCCACTTGAACCACCCTTAGTGTTAAGACTGACAACTATATTCTGATAAGGAAAAATATCTATAGACTTATATTTACTTACCACGACTCCTTCTTGGATCGAAAATTCTTGCCTCTGATTATTCCCAGTAGCAAAGACCTTTTGGCCTATAACAGGCTCTTTTTTGCTTAACTTCAATGCATGAATATCTTCAGATATAAACGACGGATCTATTTTAAGAAAGGCAAAATCAATATGAGGATCATTATATAAAAATTTCGCTGCAGTCTTTCTTCCGTTATAAAAAGTCACCTCATAGTTTGCTATATCTTTCTTAGCAGCAATATGCTTGTTAGTCAGAATAATACCTTGGTCTTTATCAACTAAAAAACCAGTACCATATCCTCTGCCCACATTCCCATATGCAGTTTTATGCACATTTTTTTCTATGCTTACAACACCCTTTTTCGCTAATTCAAAAAGCGATGTTTGTTCATCAGCAGAAGAAATTAAAAATATAAAGAATGCAAACAATAAAGTGAGACATGTACGCGTAACATATTTAAAGCCACTATTTATATAATCAATATTCATATTCCTTATGATCTTTAATTTTCCCGCGAAAAACATAATGGCCATATGCTGTATAGCCAAGTATCACTGGCAAAACAACAACAACCCCTATCAAAACTAACGACAATGATTCATCAGAAGCAGCCGCCTCCCATATAGTCATTCCTCTTGGCACAGCCCAAGGCCACAGAGATATCCCAAACCCAATACATCCCAAAGTAAACAGGAACACAGTCAGGAAAAAAGGGGCATATTCAGATGCAACAGAACGTATTTTCTTAAAAAGCACCATAGTGATGTAAACGGTCAAAATTGGTATTGGTAATAGATAAAATATATTTTTAGATTCAAACCATATTTGATATATCTCTTGATCTATAAACACCAACCATAAACTTACTATCCCCATTAAAACAGGCACATACACCAAGGAGTAAATAGCGCATCTTCTTGCCCATTCTTGCGTTTTAGCTTCTGTTTTCATAATTAACCATGTTGATCCTATGAGGACGTAACCAAAAATTAATGTAATACCTGTTGAAATTGAAAAAGCTGTCAGCCAGTCAAATTCTCCGCCAACGAATTTCCCACCTTCCATTTTAAAACCCTGCATTATGCTACCAACGATAATCCCTTGCATAAATGTCGCAATTAAGGATCCTAAATGAAATGATAAATCCCAATAGCTTCTCGATTTCTCCGATGCTTTATGCCTAAATTCAAAAGCAACTCCGCGAAATACAAGCGCAATCAGCATCACAATCACAGGAAGATATAAAGCTGGAATCACCACAGCATACGCAAAAGGAAAGGCTATAAAAAGTACCCCTCCAGACAACACCAGCCAAGTTTCATTTGCGTCCCAAAAAGGTGAGATGGAAGCCATCATGTTATTCTTACACTCCTCTGTTGGAGCAAATGGCAAAAGAATGCCAACACCTAAATCAAACCCGTCTAGAATTGCATAAACGTATATCGAGATAACTAATATGAGCAACCAAACCAGAGGTAGGTCCAAAAAATTTGCGAAATTAATCATGCCTTAAATCCCTTTTCTTATAGTTTTAAACACATAATATATCCCAGCAGTGGTCACAAGCATATATGTAACAAAAAAGAGGAGCAAAGAGAACAACACCTGCGGCGCATTAACAGCAGAAAGCGTGTCGGAAGTTCTAAGAAGCCCATAGACTATATATGGCTGCCTACCAACTTCTGTGACAATCCATCCTGCAAGAACAGCCACAAAACCCATTGGCGACATAAAAAGACATAGCTTCTGAAACAGCATGCAAGAAAATATCTTCTTTCGCCACATCAAATACACGCCTAAGAGGATGGTGCCAAGCATCATGAAGCCAATCATCACCATCACTCTAAAGCTGAAAAATACCAAAGCTACAGGTGGCCTTTCATCTTTAGGCCACGATTTTAATCCGCGAACCTTCCCGTCCATGCTATGAGTCAAGATTATACTTGCTAGCTTTGGTATCTCAATTGCGAAATGCGTCTTCATTTCTTTTTCATCAGGCCAACCGATCACGGTGAGAGGAGCACCTTTTTCTGTCTCCCAAATGCCTTCAATAGCAGCGATTTTTTGTGGCTGATGCTGAAGTGTGTTAAGACCATGATGGTCACCAACAAAGATCTGCAGTGGCACAAGAACAATCAGGATGCCCATTGACATCTTCATGATCACCTTTGCATGTTCAACAAACTTATTTTTAATTAGGAAGTATGCAGCAATGCCGTTGACAACAAAAGCTGTGGTGATATATGCCGCAAGCATCATGTGCGTGAATCTTGGCCAAAATGACGGATTGAAGATGATTTTCATCCAATCAGCTGGGTGAAAGATGCCATCTTTTATCACATAACCAGCAGGGGTGTGCATCCAGCTGTTTGCTGATAAGATCCAAAATGCTGAAACCGCTGTGCCAATTGCCACCATGCATGTTGAGAAAAAATGCACCTTTGGGCTGACTTTTTTCCACCCGAAGATCATAATACCCAAGAAAGTTGCTTCCAAAAAGAACGCAACAAGCACTTCATAGCCTAATAATGGACCAAGCACATTGCTCACTTTCGCCATGAAGCCAGCCCAGTTGGTGCCGAATTGATATGACATCACAACGCCAGTGACAACCCCCAAACCAAATGTTACGGTAAATATTTTGAGTAAAAATCTATACACTTCCATGTAGATGTCTTTCTTTGTTTTCATCCACATGGCCTCAAGAAACATCAAAAAACTTGCAAGACCAATTGTGAAGGAAGGAAACAATATGTGAAAAGCCACCACGAATGCAAACTGCACTCGTGAGAGGATTTCCACATTGAGATATTCTAGCATCATCATACAAGCAGGACCCATTTAAATGATTCTAATAAATTATCAGCATAACATCAAGAAGATATACACAGCACACGTTAAAGTGGAGCAAGAAGTTGATAGTCCAATGCTTCAGCAAAGCGGATTTCCGGGGAGAATTTGAGGTATACTCTTTTGCAAATTAATTTGCGAAATATGTTCGATTGGCTGTTGAGCACCTTTAATGCAAGGTCAATTGAAGCATTTTTACCGTCATCAAGCTGAAATAATTTTATGAAGATGGTGGCGATTTTGAGATCTGGGCTGGTTCTTGCTGAAATCACCGTGATTGCCCCAGTGCTGATTGGCGAGGTGTCGACTTCTGATGACACAATGATGCTTGAAACTTCCTTGGCAATTTCATCAGAAACGCGAAGCTGCCTATTGCTTGGTTTTTTTCTATAGCGATATGTCATGCCATACTCCTACATTTTGAGTGAAAATGATTCTTTGCATCCACAGCTTGTGGCAGCATTTGGGTTCTTGATTTCAAAATGCTCTTGCCCCAATTTTTTGATGTATTCCAAACGACTGTCTTGCAAAAATGGCATTGAAATGTCATCAATCAACACCTCTGCGCCATTTTGTTCGAATGTGTGATGCACTACATATTGCTTGGCATATGCTGCCTTGTCAACAAGCTCAAGCTTATATCTCATGCCATTGCAACCACCACCTTCCACTTCAATTTTCATGGCATTTTGCAATGCATTGCTTGCCTTGATTGCATTGAGCTTGGAAACAGCTTCTTCTGAGATGATGAAATTGTGCATATGGCCTAGTTTTCAAACGATTCATTTCATGAATATTGTAGCAGAAAAATGCATTTAGGAAAACAGCAATAAAAAAGCAGAGGAAAACTCCCCTGCTTTTTCTTCAAACGAGGCAACCGCCTCAACTCAAAATGAGTGATTAGAAATGATAACTAACACCCAAAGTCACAGCATGCGTTCTAAGCTTGTAGCCAACTGTATCTTTACCATTTTTCATTTTCAATTTACCAAGGTCCATATATCTATAGCCTAAGTCCAACTTGACTTCTGGAGCAATTGAATATTGCACACCAGCACCAACATTCCATGCAAATGAAGTTGCTTTTTTAGATACTTTACCCTTATCTACACCTACATCGCCTTTGAATGTATTGTCAAAGAACATATCTCCAGATTTGTTATTCGCCAAACCAACACCCAATGTTCCATAAGGAATAAAGCCATTGTATTCACCAATGTCATAATAACCATTTGCTAAAACAAACATAGATTTGTTCTTCTGAGTAGCAGCGCCATATTTAGCGTTAACTTTCACATTGGTCAAAAAACCTAAATTCAAATCAGCCCTTAGGTTATCGTTGAACTTATAACCACCACCAATCATGAAAATTGGAGATTTGCTTTTTTTCGCACCCCAATCCTTATAATAGTCACCTGATATTTTCTGATTAAAACCAATACCAGCCGCACCTTTGACATAGATGCTTGAAGAATCAACAGCCATCACAGGAGAAAGAAGGGCAGCAGAAAGAGCTGCACTTGCAAACGTAATCTTGTTAAATTTTTTCATAATTATACACACCTTAAATATTTTATTATAAATCTTCATGTTGGTCAGCACTTATCTTCAAATCAGAATGAGCATCAAAGATGCTGTCAGCTGCGTCATGAAGATATGCAACATTTAATGGTGCAACCTCACCAACTTTTTGAGCACAAGCCGCTAAATCTTTCGCACCACCACATGCAGAACCGGCACCACCTTGGTAAATCAAAACATAAGCAAGAAAATCATTCAGCTGCGCAGAACATTTGTCTTGAGATGTAACTAAATCGTCAATTTTCTCCTGTTTATTGTTACAAACAGATGCATGCAAATCTTTATACGCTTTCTGCATATGCACATCAGTCGGAACTGCAGTGATTTTTTGACCAACTTTTTTGTCCAATTTTATTGAAAACATAGAAGCAGTACCTACTGTAGTAGTAGTAGTAGTAACAAATTCAGCATTTATGAACTTAAGCACGTCGTTATTCCAACCAGATTTGCTGCTCACCAATCCATCAAGATCAACGTTCGTATCTGACGCTAATTTAGTCTTATCTGAAGAATCTACCTTAACACCTTTTCCCGCTTTTAATGCTACCAAAGCATTATCAACATTATCGTTTCCATTTGTGCCATCACTCAATAAAGCTTTTAAATTTGAACCATTGTCCTGAAATTGAGAAATAAAGAACTCAACCTGAGACTTAAGAAGCGCTTTGGAGTTAAAATCTTGAAGATCTTTGAATCCAGTTGCAGCCTTAAGAACATCAGGGAATGTATTAGATCCAACCTTTGATCCAGCAGCAGCAGCAATTTCATTAATTATTGAAGACCCAGAAATATCAGCAGGCGTACCACCTACTTGCTTCAAACCAAGCTTAGATATTGTTTGATATAATGAATTAGCTTTAACAGTAGTCCAAGAACCACTAGCGCCACCAGTGATGTAAAATGTCGCATCCCCTATCTTACTTGAATCTGTAAGAGCTGTCTTGTCATCCTTAACAAACATACCAACATCAGCTGCTGAGCCAACCAATTTCGCTTTAAATAAATCACCTAAAGAAGAAGAAGAAGAAACAAGCTTTTCCGCTAACTTGTAAGGATTAAAATCAGCAGCTTGAATCTTCGAAGCATCAAAAGTTGTTTGAGAAGACGCATCTGCACCAAACAACTGGATCAAATTCACCTTATCATTATCTTCTATTGTGTCTAAGACTTTGAGTATGTTGTTATATTTAAAAACAAAATCCTTAAGTTGACCGCCAACAAGCTCTTTAACCAAACCGTTATTACCAGCAACAGTATCTTTACTCACATCTACACCTGCAGCTTTTAAAAGCTCATAAACAGGCTTGACATTATCTTTTATAACTTTGTGTTCAGCCCTGAATCCTTTATCCCCACCTTTGTCTCCAGAATTACTTTTATCATCTCCTGGCTTCACAAGCTCAAACAATGCTTTAACATCATCAGACATTTTCTGCCAATTTTCTGTACCAACTTTTATTGCTTCTTCTCTAGTTGATGCAGTTCCAACACCTTTCATTCTAGCGTTAACCGCCTCAATAGTTGCGTATTCTGCCATATTTACCTCATTATTGTTAAACACACAGTCGATTGCGGGGGCAAGGGACCATGTGAAGGTTAATTTAAAAATATCTTTTAAATATCTTAGGTCCAACATATAAACAATATCTTTATATGTCAAACGCAAAATAAGAAATTTTCAAAGATTTTCTTGTTTTCTTAAAATGTGTCATTTTTTTATGACAGTTCACCCCTGAGATCAAATCTCAAAATGCTAAAGACCTATTATGCAACGGCCTTTTAAAGTTATTGCGCTATATTCAACTGCGAGAAAGGACATATCTGGCAAAATAGTCCATTTCTATGTTAACTTCGTCGCTCACAGCTAAGGACTTTAGATTGGTGTGTTGCCAGGTGTATGGAATGATGTTGACAGAAAAATCCGTGCCTCTTGTGGCATTCACAGTGAGAGCAACGCCATTTACGATGATTGAGCCCTTTGTGACAACCTGCTTTGTTATTGACTGTGGCGTTTTAAACACCAATTCATGAGAGCCGCCTCTTGGCACGCAGCGCAACAACTCTGTCACTGAATCCACGTGCCCTGATGTGATGATGCCATCAATTGCATCGCCAAGCCTCAATGAGGGCTCTAGGTTAACCCCCCTGCCCTTTTGCCAGGCACTTGCCGTGGTGACTGCCAGCGTTTCTTCTGATGCCTCAATCACAAAGCTGGATGATGTTTTGCTGATCACCGTCAGACATATGCCATCACAAGCAATGGATGAGCCATTTTCAAGATTGTTTAATATATGAGGCGATGCTGAAATCTCAAACACCCTGTCAGCTTTGGTGCCATCCACCGCTTTCACCAAGCCTATTTCTTTGATTATGCCGTTAAACACCTATTGATGCCCTCTATCTTTAGATTGAGCCTGCCCACTGACAGAAGCACTCCATTTCTTATGATCTTTATCATGAGAGCCTTTTTCATGAGACATTTGCTTTGGCTTGCTCTTTGCATATTGCATTTCATTCAACTGGGATATTATATTACCACTCATCTTCGACTCCCCTTGACCAGAAAGGGCATAGCCAGTGATTTGCCCCTTGTCAAACTCAATGACATCATATGCACCGATGTTATTGCCACGCCCATCTTCCCTTGGAATGCTGATGCAGCAAGTCCCTTTGTTTTTGACTATCTCATCAAGATTAAACTGCATCATACCTTTTTCATCAAGGGAAAAGACAAGATCAACATCTCCTATTTTATAGGTTGCGCTGCTTTCCTTTTCAATTGGATCAATCGCGCTCTTGCTAATCTCCTGATCAACAGCCTTCAAAAACTCCTCCCTATCTTCCTTATGCTGCGACCTCACCTCATTTGGCTGATGCCTTGAAAGCTGATATAAGGAAGTGGTATAACCTAATTTTTGCATCACAGGCACCTCTGATGATTCTGGAATGCGGAGTATCTCTCTTTTGACATACTCATCTAGCACCTTGTTGAACAACGTCTTCGTAGAAACAGTGTGAGAGGGCTTATCTTGCTCTTTTTCAGTCGCGCCAGTGGTTTTGAGGTCACCAGGCTTTGTGGCGCCATAACTCTTCACATCACCCATTTCAACTTTTGATGTGTTATAGCTCTTTGCTGATCCCTCTGTTTCAACAGCTTGATCGGTGGAATATGTCGTTGAAGAGTCGCGCATACCTTTTATTTGCTGACGATGAAGTGCATCATCCACATCCGTTGACATATCATGCGTCTCAGTGCCAACTTGAACCGAATCACCGCTTGTCATCAGAGTTTCACAGACTTTCATCTCTTTTGTCTTACCCCCTTTTCCAACGCCTTGATCCATAAACTTCTTTTGCTCCATTACGACTTGTTGGTCAACCTTCTCAACCGTGGTTTGCGTTTCATGTTCTTGTAAAGAAGGCTTGTACTGCTTATTAACACTCACCTCATTCAGAGATTGACTCAAATCTCGCTTAAAACTTTTACCTATACTTTCACCCAACTCTGCTTGTAACTTTCCCCTTTGTACACCACCTTTTTCAAATTCATAGCCTGGAGATGATTTGTCTGTCCCTATCTCCATTTCAGCAGTTTTTTTAACATCTGGCCCCACAGCAATCTCTGACTCCCCTATTTCATCAGTGCCAATAGAAAGAGAATCAACCGTTTTCTTGTCTGGATTCTTGCTCTGAGTGAGGCTCTCAAACTGCAAACCCATGTCTTTTTGAATTTCAACATCCACCTGAGAGGTCTTTTTTACATTTCCTGATGCATACTCATATTTCTGCTTTTTTGGAGATTCTTTCTGAGTGTGAATATAATCTTTTTCCACCTCACGTCTTTTTAGATTTTCATTAATTCCTTGATAATCACTCATCTTTTGTTGATTTCTTAAAAGCGCTTCATTTTGACTTTTAAGCTTTTGCACTTCCTGAGTTAATTCAAGATTTCGCTCCTTTAATCCATCTATTTCCAACTGTTGCTCATACTCCTCATCATCACTCACAGAAGAAAGCCCTCCTTGAAAAACTTTTTTAGTCATACCCTTTACAACATCTTCATCACCCCTATCTCTTTCTAACTCTTCGTAATCCTTATCTTTTGTACTCAGCTTTTCGTTCAGACCTACAATCTCTTGGTCTTTTGCAGTTATTTTATCTTTAGCTTCTTCCTTTTCTCGCAAAGATTGCTCTAAGAGCCTCTTCAGTTCAGCAACTTCGATTTGAAGCTCTTCTTTATCCTGCTGCAATTCATCTAATTCTTCGCGATCCTCCTCATCAAGACCAGAATATAATCTAGCAAAAGCTTTATCTTTGAGCCCTCTCCCTAATTCCTCTGTGCCTAAATCTTGCTCTAAAGCCTCACTCACGCCCTTCTCTTGACTCAGATCCTCTCCCAACCGCTGAATCTGCCCATCCTTTAAACGACCCTCTTCTTCCAATTGAGATATACGCTCTTGCAACTTTCCCTGCTCTTCTAGTAAGGCCTTTTCCTTAGATTCAACCAACATCCCATCAAGCGTTTTATCTGCTAAATCGTCAATCTCTTTACCACTTATTTTCTCAGATAAACTGCTTAACTCAGCATTGACATCATCGACTTTTTTCCTTGCATCACTCAGGTCTTTCTGCAATTGCCCGATCTCCTTGCCCTTGCTCTGCTCCAACACCTCATATTCTCTTTTAGCTTCTGCAAGACTCTCTTTTAACTCATCTATCTGCTCATGAAGAGGTCTATTCTGCTCTCTGATTTCTTCAGTAAGATCAGAAATATCGGGGATATTGCCAAACTCTATCTCATCCAACGAATCATCTAGGCTTAATCTTTCATCATCTTCATAGCCAACCTCGTCATCATCTTTCTCCATTATAGGAATGTTTTTCTCATCCCTTTCTTTTAGCTCCTTATTTAAAGCATTATTCCTTTCCTCAAGCTCCGCAATTCTTTGATTTAAAGCTCGTATTTCATCTTCTTTTGCTTTTTTAGATTTATCTACACTTTCTTGATATTTCCCTTCTTCCAATTTTTCAACATTAAATTTCTTTTGAAGACCCTCTAACTCTTCTTTTAATTTATAGATTTCACCTTGCTTTTCCTCAATCTCTGCCTGACGACCACCTTCTGCATCTCTGATTTCTTGCTGCAAGCCCTCCTTTTCTTCTTCAAAATTTCTCATTGATTCAACAAGATCTTCTTCTTTCTTGCTCAAATCCTCCATCAGTCTGGCATTTACCTCTTTATACTCTTGAACAGCGCCCTGTTTTAATTCAGAAGCTTCAGAAATTCCTTGCAATGTCTTTTCTAAATCATCTTCTTTATATTCTACATACAACTTATCTGACAAAGACTTTACAAAATCCTTTAACCGATCTAATTGATATTCAGACGCATTCAGCTTGCCTTGCAATTCTTCTGCACGATATTCAGACACATCAAGCTCATCTTGTGAGTTTTTTTTGCCTCTGTCCTCATCTCCAAATTCATCACCCAACATCACATCATCATCAAAATCCATGCTATTCCTACGACTTTGCACCTCTTCCTTATCTTGCTGAGCATCTTGAAGCAATGATTTAACATCATCAAGCTTTGGCATTTCATTTCTATCTCTTTGCAAAGACTCAAATAAACCAGCTTCAGAAAAAATATCATAAATGCCACGATAATAAGAAAGTTGGCGATCTATCT
>CBFHIH010000031.1:0-12030 GCA_965655955.1 Candidatus Midichloriaceae bacterium
TCAAAGCCATTTCTTGCTGACAAAACATTATAACCCTTTTTCGAAAGAATAGAGTACACCAAACTTCTAATATATGCGTTATCATCAACGATAATCACAGTAATTTCGCCTGGACATTTAGAGCGTTTTTTTAAACTCATTACAAATAAGCTATATTCTTTATTTTCTTGATAGCAGACTCTTCTATTTGCCTTACTCTTTCACTAGAGATGTTATAAGTCTCGCTTAATTCCTTAAGGGTGACAGGATTCTCAGACATCCTCCTTTCAAGCAAAATCGCTCTGTCCCTTGGTCTTAATCGTGCAATAGCATCTCTTAATTTAACCAGCTTCATATCTTTATCTTGCTTATTCTCCATCACCTCTTCCTGCGTCTTCACATCTTCAGCTAAAAGATCTACAAATTCATCATCGCTATCTCCTGATATAACGTTATTCAAAGAATAAACATTGTAATTTTCTGAAGGCTCATTTGAGGACTCACTATCAGTTATTTTTTTCTTTAAAGAATTAACATTAGAAAAAAGCTTCTTTTGCAAAACACTGGAACCTATCTTTAACATAGACCATGATTTTATTATATACTCTTGTATCGAAGCTTTTACCCACCACATGGCGTATGTAGAAAGCCTCGCACCTTTTTTAAGTGTAAATTTCTTCACAGCCTTCATCAATCCTATGTTCCCCTCAGAAATCAAATCCATCAAAGGCAGTCCGTAACTTCTAAATTTCATAGCAATGCTCACCACCAGTCTAAGGTGCGAAGTCACAAGCTTATGAGCAGCAGCGACAGATTTTTCCTCCTCAAGCTGTTTGCAAAGCAAAAACTCTTCCTCTTTTGACAATAACGGAAACTTCTTCACCTCTTCTAAATAAGAAGATAAACCCCGATCAAAATGACTATTAGCCAACGCAAATGCACTCATGTTTTTGCTCAAATAATTTTCTTACAGATCGTAAAACAATTTAACTAATCATGCAAGCAATAAATAGGAGTTGTGCAAGTTTAAACACATGTTGGACTGATAAAAAAGATCATTATAGTTGTTAATATGGATTCCAAAGGAGTAAGTTGGGTTGACCAAGGTTGGGTGAAAGAAGCTTCAAAAATTGTTGCAGGAGAAGTGGAGGTAGAAGGCGCTTTGTTGCATAAGCATTTATATCTAAAACATCCCTTTTATGGTTCAAGACAGATGAGCGAGCATCTGAAAAGAGATGGATATTTCGCTTCTCGCCACAAGGTGAAACGACTGATGAAGCTGATGGGAATCTGTGCTGTTTATCAAAAGCCCAATACAAGCAAGAAAAACAGTGAACACAAGATTACCAATGTTTCTAATGACGTTAAAACGCTGAGATCTGCTATCTCTAATTGGATTATGCTCTATGACACAAGAAGACCATATTTTATATCTAATCCTGCCATTTTAAATATTGAATTTATAAACCCTTCTGTTTGTCTCAATGGTTGTTTTAATACTAGTTTCAACGAATAACTCAAACTCTATACTTTTTTCTGTATATATTTTTTGCTCCCATTCTTAGATTTTTTTATTTTGTACTACATTATTGATACAACTTTTAGATTTTTTTGAAAACACTTTAGGGGGATGCAACAAAGCGGGTAGAAGGGATAAAATATGGTCTGGAGAAAGCACATGATAATATTACTTTTCAAGCAATAGATCATTTTATATAGAGCATACTGGTCATGGTCTCAGTGAACATGCTGATTTCATATCCGGGCTAGGAGCTGCTCCTTGTTATAAGAGCTTCATCTTTTTTCATGGGCAAATACTATAGTTATAAACTAACAATTTGGTATATTGTTGAATAATGTCCATATTAAAGACTATTGCATAATTATAAATTTTTTAGAGATTTGTAGAAAGGGTAAAAATAAGAACCAGAGTTTATCCGATAAATGAGGATCGCAGTTTTTACTAATCATGTTTGGATTGACTTCATATTTTGATGATAACGCTACATTCGTCTTGAATCCAGCGCTATACTTTTTCTTTATCGAAATTTCTACCTCTGATATTTTTCTTTTTTATATCAGAATTTATCCTTAACTACCTATCCTATTTTCTAGTACTACCTCTATCATGGGAGGTTAAAAAAGAAAATCAAGAACCCTCAACAAACTAAAGATTGCAAAAAATCTTCTTTTGTTATAGAAATGTTCTAAAATTTAATGAAATAACACATGAGTATTTTTATTCCTCTCGCCCTTGCTGATGATTCAGCTACTTCTGCTGTAAATGCATTTTCTTGGAGTTCTACGCTTAGCAACATGGCTCCTTTGCTTGCTATAGTAGTGGTGTTTTACTTTCTTGTGATCAGACCTCAGCAAAAAAGAATGAAAGATCAACAAAGCATGCTTTCTCAGCTTAAAAAAGGAGATAGAATAGTGACTCTTTCTGGCATCTATGGAACTATCACAAAAGTTGATACAGATGATTCTAACTTAATAGTCGAAATCGCTCCTGAGGTAAAAATCAAATTAAAGAAAGAGTCTGTGGCAGAAGTAAGGAATTAGATTTATGGCTACAATCACTTTCTTATTACCAAACGGCACAAAAAAAACTGTTGAAGCTCAGGATGGACTATCTATTATGGAGATAGCTCATAAGAATGATATCTACGAAATAGAGGGGGCATGCGGTGGCTCTTTGGCATGTGCAACATGTCATGTGATATTTGACGATGCCTCTTTTGAATCAGTCAGTAAACATTTTCCAAAATCCGAAGAAGAAGAGGACATGCTTGACCTAGCATTTGGATTAGAGAAAAATTCAAGACTTAGTTGTCAAATATTGATGAAAGAAGAATTAAATGGCATAACTATAAAAATACCTCACGAGTAAGATATGACATATTCTTTTTCAGAGTATTATCAAAACTATACCGCTCTTTTCATCTTTATTGTAATAAGCTCTGCTTTGGCATTTCTTCTTTTATGCTTACCTTTTCTTTTAAATAGATTCCGATCTAACTCTGAAAAAATATCCACTTATGAATGTGGATTTGAAAATATTGGCGATTCAAGGATGAAATTTGACGTTCAATTTTATCTTATAGGGATCCTTTTTGTGGTTTTTGACCTAGAAATAGCATTTATGTTCCCTTGG
Organism: Candidatus Midichloriaceae bacterium; assembly: GCA_965655955.1. Classification (GTDB taxonomy): domain Bacteria; phylum Pseudomonadota; class Alphaproteobacteria; order Rickettsiales; family Midichloriaceae; genus CBFHIH01. The sequence goes on from CBFHIH010000031.1 coordinate 3,134, forward strand.
GCCGTCACTCTAAAAGAGATAGGTAACATTGGCTATTGGTCTATGATATCATTTATTGTGATACTCACAATAGGCTTTATTTACGAATGGACTTCTGGTGTTTTAGAATGGAAATAAAATCAAAAATCAGTATACAAGATTCGTTTTCAGAGAAAACTCATCTTAAAAAGGAAAATAAGGGTTTTATCATAGGGAAATTCGACAATCTCATCAATTGGGCAAGAACAGGCTCCTTATGGCCAATGACATTTGGCTTAGCATGCTGCGCAGTTGAAATGATGCATACTGCAGCAAGTAGGTATGATATGGATAAATATGGGATGCTTTTCAGACCGAGCCCTAGGCAGTCCGATGTTATGATCGTCGCTGGGACTCTCACTAACAAAATGGCAAGTGCTTTACGAAAAGTATATGACCAGATGCCTGATCCTAAATGGGTGATATCAATGGGGAGCTGCGCGAATGGAGGGGGATATTATCACTATTCATATTCAGTTGTCAGAGGGTGTGATAGAATTGTCCCAGTTGATATATATGTTCCAGGATGCCCACCAACTGCAGAGGCTTTGCTTTATGGCTTGACTTTGTTGCAAAAAAAAATCAAGCGCTCCTCCCCTCTGTCTCAAACAAGCTAATATTTAACAAGATTCAAAATGAATAAATACAGAACACATATATGCTCCAAAGTATCCGAAAATGACATAGGAAATATTGTAAAGATATCAGGATGGATACATAGAAAAAGAGATCATGGAGGCGTCTATTTCATAGATCTAAGAGATACATCTGGAATATTACAACTTGTGTCTTCCGATCAAGATGAAAAATTAAACAAACTGTCTCAAAGTGATTTTGAAAAGCTACGCTCATTATCAAATGAAAGCGTGATCACTGTTGAGGGCGTTGTTACTAAAAGAAGTGATGAAACAATCAATGACTCTCTTGCAACGGGCAAGGTTGAGGTTGTCGTAACAAGATTTACAATAGAATCTGAAGCACTCCCTTTGCCATTTTCAGTCAATTCTGAAACACCAATCTCAGAAAATTTAAGGCTTCAATATAGGTTTCTTGATTTAAGAAAAGAAAAAATCAATAAAAACATTAGCTTGCGAAATGATATAATAAAATTCATTAGAGAAAAAATGTGGTCGTTTGGTTTTCAAGAATTTCAAACCCCTATCTTAACAGCAAGCTCTCCTGAAGGAGCAAGGGATTTTTTAGTTCCAAGTAGGTTGCATCAAGGCAAATTTTACGCACTACCTCAAGCACCTCAGCAATTCAAACAACTCTTGATGATATCTGGATTTGATAAATACTTCCAAATTGCTCCTTGCTTTAGAGATGAAGACAGCAGAGCAGACAGATCACCAGGAGAATTTTATCAACTTGACATGGAGATGTCTTTCGTAACACAAGAAGATATATTTTCAATAACAGAAAATCTGATATCAGATCTATTCAAAAAATTTTCAACTTATAAAGTGTCTTCAGTACCTTTTACCAGAATCACTTATGATGATGCAATGCTAAAATATGGAAGCGATAAGCCTGATTTACGCAACCCCATCATCATTCAAGATGTCACGACAATTTTCGAAAATTCTGACTTTAAAATATTCGCCAATGCTATCAAAAATAATCATGTGGTAAGAGCAATACCTTTAAATGGTAAGGAGAATTTAAGTAGGACTTTTTACGATAAAATGATATCATTTGCACAATCTGAACTTAACGCAAAAGGTCTTGCTTACATAATATTGGATGAAAATGGGAAAGGGAAAGGTCCTATAGCGAAATTCTTAAATGATGAACAAATTAACTTATTGATACAACAATGTAATCTTAAAGTTGGCGACTCTGTGTTCTTCACATGTGAAACACCTAATATTGCGGCAAAAAATGCAGGAAAGGTGAGAAATAAATTAGCTGAAGATTTAGATCTTCTCAATAAAGAAGAATACTCTTTCTGCTGGGTGGTCGATTATCCGTTTTATGAATTTGATGAAGAAAATAAGCAGTTAATTTTCTCTCACAATCCTTTCTCTATGCCACAAGGAGGGTTAGAAGCTCTAAATAATGCAGATACTATAGAAAAAAAACTTGCACTCAGAGCTTATCAATATGATATAATATGCAACGGCATTGAGTTATCAAGTGGTGCAATACGAAATCACAAACTCGACATTCTTTATAAGGCGTTTGAAAATATTGGATACACCAAGGAATCCATAGAATCAAAATTTCCTGCAATGATCAAGGCCCTTAAATATGGAGCTCCTCCGCATGGTGGCATAGCACCTGGTATAGACCGAATTGTTATGTTGTTAGCCAATGAACCTAATATTAGAGAGGTCATAGCTTTTCCTTTAAACCAAAATGCTCAAGATTTACTGATGGGTGCACCAAACAATGTCGATGAAAAACAATTGAAAGATTTGAATCTATTAATTAAGTCTGCAAAATTAAAGAATACTCAATGATAGAGGGTATAGGATGCGACATAGTCAAGATTGCAAGAATTGCTAGGCTTTTAGAGCGCCATGAACATCACTTCCTAAACAAAGTGTTCACTACCAAAGAGATATGTCTTGCACAAGGTGTATATAGCAAGCCTAATTATTTTGCCAAGAGATTTGCTGCTAAAGAAGCCTACGCCAAAGCAATGGGCCTTGGCATATCTAAAAGCATAGGATTTAAACAGATTGAGATATTAAACAACGCCAACAAAGCACCATTCTTCAGCTTACATCCTTTCATGAAAAAGAGCACAACATTCCTTTCATTGGCAGATGATGGTGAATATGCAATGGCATATGTGATTTGTACATCAAAAACTTGATTGATAATAAACGAAGTTGTATATCCAGCAATAACAGTAAACATCACACATTCCGTTCCTCAAGGAGGTGCTCCCAGCAATGAGAGTATCTTACTTTAGTATATCTCATGATAAAGGTTTTCAATTTCAGAGCACGGAACATCAAGTTTTTCAGCAATATAACCATCCTCAGCACAATTTTTGCTAAGAGATTTTAATATCCCCTCCATCTTATTTTTCAAAGAATATGCGAGCAAAATATTATTTTTCATAGATTGAGCGTTACTTTCTATCTTCTGTAATTTCTCCTTGTCATAGATCTGATACTCACCTTTCATAACCTTTTTGAAAATGATAAGATTTGCTCCTACATACTTCTCTACATCAGAAGGAAGTGTATTCTCCTGAGTAGGGCTCCTTTTTTCTGCTTCCAGTTGTTTGTTAAACTGTGATATTTTGTTATCACACTCATTTAACTTGTTTTCGCACTCTTTTTTTTCTTTTATATAATTCGCCTTATCTTTTTTACACTGATCAAGATTTTTTTTGAAAATATCAAGGTTAGAGCTGTCAGACATATTATTCCTCCTTAATGGTTCTGTCTGTTGAGTATAACTCAGTCATAATAAATTGCAATCAAAAGTTGAAAAATCTTCGTTAAATAGTCTTTGTTTTTGTAAAAAACTTTTGTGTTTTAAGTGTTTATAGTGTAAAATTAGTCAAAACAAAATATAAAGAAAAAATGCCTGATAGTATTACCCCAAAAAAGCTTGATTTGCTGATTCAAATCAAGCTTTTTTACGAAGCAAATAAAAATAAAAAATTAGATGAATTTTTCAGAGTCTTCGATGCAATACCATCTGATCTCTCTCAGTATAATAAAGATAGCGACTTAGAAATTTGGGATCAAGTGATTCCAAGAATGAGCAAATATCTTAATGAAGACAATCCTATATCGAAACAAGCAGCTTCAAAATCAGAGACAATGGTTGCTATATCTACTATACAAGGTCATCTAGAGAGTTACTCAAAATTGGTAGAAGAAAAAACTCAATATGAGAGAGAATTAACTGAGCAGCCTTTAAATAATGATAAAGAGGTGGTAAAGAAACAGGTGATGTTGTGTTTGAATCAAGGTAAAACAGAGCAAATAGAAAAATTTATTGAGAATGCTACTACTGAACCTCAATTAAATTGGATATCTAGTGCTTTAAATAACGCATTAAAAGAAGTTAATTCTAAAAATAAAAATTTTCAAGATATAGTTGGCGCTGTTAAAAAAGATACAAGAGACATAACGCAGCAAATAACTGAAAATATCATGGATCTCTTTGTGCAAAATAATAATGAAAAAGATCCATTATACCGCATCGTATCCTCTAGTATTAAGGCAATTAATAGACCATTGGAAAATCGAAGAGTTTTTGATGAGAAAATAGATCAATTTCAACTATTAATCACAAAAAAGCGTATTACTTCAGAACAGATGACAGAAAATCTTTTGGAAAAGAGACTAACAGGTCTAAGTAATGATAAACTAACAGAGATACTTGAAGAAGTAAAAGATGATTTGCCACAAAATAAAATTTTGTTTACATTGAAATTTGTGAATAAAAACCCCCTCAATCCTGATTTGACAAAAGGGCTACTTGATAAATATCAAGGTGATTTAGCAATATTCTTGGAATCCTTTCCTAAAAAACAAGTTGAGAATATGCCATTTAAGGAAATGACCGATTCTCTTGATAAGGATCTCTTTGAAATGGTGATTAATAAATTTCAAAGCAAAGAAGATCAAGTTTCTTTAGGTAAGTTGTTCCTGGAGAATCAAAGAACAGATCTACTCGAAACACTGCTTGAAAAATCACACAATTCTTTTCCAGAGCTTTTTGATTATTATATCAATATAAAAGCAAAAATGAAGGAGGAGGAAAAGTTTGAAAAAGATATAGAGGATATAAATAATAAAGCAGAGATTTTATTGAAACAAAAGAATGAAGGAGCTCTAAATAAAAACGATGTCGCAAGGTTGGCAAAAAAACGTGATGATTTATTAGCACATCGAAACTTGCTTTTGAACGCTAACAAAAACCTATGTGAAGTTTTTGCTCAGTCATTAAAAACAGAAGAGGATTTTATCAAGGTATATGATAGTGCAAAAACTCTTGGGGACAAATCTTTTAAAGCAACAGTTCTCACGACCATTGTTGAAAAAGCTGATGATAAATTAATAGCTAAGCTTAATTCTTCTGAAGATATAGTTCAACAAAGACAAGAAGAGCTTAAAATTCAGAAGGAAGTCACGAAAATATTCAGTAAGAAATGGTATGATAAAATATTGCAACCCGTCTGCAAGCTATTAAATATAAGCTATAAACAAGAAGCTTATGATTTTTCTAAAGAAATTTTTTTGTTAGCTAAAAAGGAAGCATTGAAAAAAGGTAAAAAAATCACCGATTCAGAGAACAAAAAGAAATTTATAGAAGAATGTAAATCGATAAAACAGAATTTAAAAGACTCTTACAAACAATTTAAAAAAGATAACAGTTTTCCACAAGATGAGTTGATAAAACATTTTGCCAAAAAAGAACCGGAGATTACTGAAAAAAAACCTACGACTATTTCTTTTAATGACTTAATTGAAGGACATAAACAACCTAAAACACAACCACTCTTGAGTCATGTAGAAAGGTTGACGACAGGTGGTGTAAAGAAAGGGGTTAACAATGAGATCGATCATGAGAATAAGCGGCCTGAATCACACGCCGAGAAGCTGAATAATAGCAGTAACACAACAACAAAAGGCATTGAGCATTAAAATTTATAAATACTCAAGAGGTTTGATGCCTAATATTTGAAGATTTGTTTTTAAAATTTTCAGAGCACTCAAAACTAGCAAAGTCCTTGCTTTAGTAAGCTCTCTATCTTGCTCAACAACAAATCTTAAATTACTATCTTTCACCCCTTTATCCCATAATTGATGAAAGGTAGCTGCTAAGTCATATACATAATAATAAATCTTATGGGGATCCAAAGATTTAAAAGATGAATAAAGCATTTTTGGGAAAAGCGCCAAAAGCTTTATCAGCTCTATATCCTCAGATTTGGTGATTAATTTTATGAAAGAAGAGATATCACTAGATAACACCTTCTCAATATCAATAGACATCTCGTCTTTTGCTTTTCTTAAGACAGAGTGCATTCTTGCAGAAGCATATTGAATGTAAAAAATAGGATTATCTTTAGATTGCTTTTTGATCAAATCGACATCTATTTCAACCGAAGTGTCTATAGTTTTTTTCAATACAGAAAGTCGCAAAGCATCTGCACCAACATCATCGATCATCTCTTTTAAGGTAATAAAGTTACCCTCTCTTTTTGACATCTTCACTTGTTTTCCGTCTTTCACCAATTTAACTAACTGACAAAATTTTATTGTTATGTCAGCCTCACCATTGCTTAATGCTTTCACTGCATTACAAAGGCGTTTTTCATATCCGATGTGATCATGGCCAAGAAACACAATCATGCGATTAAATCCCCTTCTTATCTTATCATAGTGATAAGCCACATCAGATACAAAATAAGTATATTCACCATTAGCTTTCACCAACACCCGGTCTTCTGTATCACCAAAATCTTTTGATTTGAACAAAAGCTGATCTTCTTGAAGCCAATCTTGTTCCTGAGCCATTTTTGGTTTATCTATCGATCCATAATATGCAAACCCCTTGCTTTCAAGAAAATTTATTGCCTGCTCTACTTCAAGGGTTTTTACCAAATTTTTTTCTGAAACAAAAACGTCATGCTTGATACCGATATCAGCAAGATCACTCTTAATTAACTTAAGGATTTCGTCAACAGCAAAGTTTTTCAGAATTTCATTTCTTTCTTCTTCATCAAATAAAGTCAGTCTATTGCCATGCTTATCCAATACTTTGCGTGCAATTTCTATTAGATATTGTCCAGGATAACAATCCTCTTGTAACTCCTGTTTTATATCCAATAGCTGTAGATATCTTATGTATAGAGATTTTGCTAATATGTTAATTTGATTTCCATAATCATTTATTAAATATTCTTTTGTTACGTCATATCCATAATACTGAAATAGATTAGCTATCACATCGCCAAATATAGCAGATTTGGCATGTCCGATATGCAATGGTCCAGTGGGATTTGCAGAGACATATTCTATATTAACCTTCTCTTTTTGACCTAAATTCTCCCGTTTTTCATCACCTTGAATTAACTCTTTTAGAAAAGTATGCCAAAAAGAAATGTCTACAGAAAAATTGATAAAGCCAGGTGCAGCCACCTGGATATCTTTAAAATAGCCATTGCCCATTAAAGCGTCAGCAAGACTGTGAGCTATTTCTGAAGTAGTGTGATCACATAATTTATATTTTTTATGCAAAATCATTGCTATATTTGTGCATATATCTCCATATTTTGCGTTGTTAGGATATTCAACACCTATGTCATCCAAATCAACGTTTAAGAAAAAGACCTGTTTTACCGCTTCTTGTATGAGAGATTTAAAGTAAGAGAAAATATTCATAAGATCATCTTGATGTTTTTATACTGACATTCTAAACCAACAATTTCTTTAGGTATAATGATTTTTCTAATTTTTTGTCTGGATTTTTCAGTCGATTATACATTTTTGCAATTTGAAGAGCATAAAAAAAGGTCAGAGAAATCCCTGACCTTAATTAAATTACTGAGCAGAACAAATTAGAATTTAATTTTTGTTCCTGCGAGAAACACTGTTCCTTTGTTGAATTTAGCACCATCGCCAAAGTTCTTGTTTTCCTTAAAGTTAAACCTTGTTACTTCTACATAAGGCATCAAGCCAGGCATAATTTGATAATCAGCACCAACTGAAACAGCGTTGAATTTGTTATATTCAGAGTTGTTTTTAGCTGCATCAACATCAGCTTGAGTTTTACCAGCTATATAACCAGCTCTCTTACTTTGCATGTAGTTCACACTGATTCCATATTGATCTATGCCATACGCAGATCCAACAGACCAGTATTTGCCGCCATATTTATTACTATTGGCTGCTGCTCTATCTTTTTTAGCAAGAGTTCCACTCTGACCTAAGTCACCATATGCTGCTGATAAAGAAAATGCTTTATAATTTGCTCCTAAACCAATCTGCCAAGTTTTCAAGCCTTCTCTATCAATTGTCTTGGTGTCACTGCCATCTTTGTAAGAATGAGCTTTTGATTTTCCAAAGCCAGCAACAACTGCAGACGTAATTTTCAAATCATCATTAGCCTTGATCTCATATCTAACAGCAGGTTGAATGACGTTTTTATAACCATCTTCACAAGAGTCTTTCAAAACTTGCTTAGCAGAATCAACGGTTCCTTTGGTTTTAGTGTCAGGCGTGAAGCTTAAGCCAACACTGAAACCCTTAAAGACTGGAGAAAAATAGTTGATCTTATTATTTTTAGAATTAACTGCAAAATCTGCACCAGTGTAATAGGGCTCAATATCTAAAGCAGTGCTGCCTTGGAGGAATCCGCTTGAATTCTTAAGCCATAGCCCCCAATCTCCATCAATGCCACCAGTTGCTCTGGCATCTGTAAAAGAATTGACCTGCATAGAATTTCCAACTGGTTTGGTTGTGCCAAGCTCCAATTTACCAAAATTACCTTGCAGATAAACTTTCAGTTCATCAGCTATTTCTTTTTTTCCTGTTTTAGTTTTGGAAGGGTTGGCATTCAGCTTAATTAAACCACCATAGTTGAATCCATTGTAATTCTTTTTATCTATGTTGAATTTCAAAGAACCAGATGTTGTCATACCATCTTTTTTCTTTTGCCCAACAAAATCTTTTTTCTCACTCACATGACCATATTGCGCCTCAATATCGCCACCAATAGTGATTTTAAAATTGTCATTTGCTTCAATTGCAAACAATGCATAAGGTACTGCAACAGTCATCAAAGAAGAGAGAAAGATTGAGTGCTTCATAACTCCACCGAAATTTTAATTTTAACCATTCTGCACAATAGAAATATGTTTGTCAATCATATCTATGATATTTTCTCCATATTATTTTATA
>CBFHIH010000032.1:0-11974 GCA_965655955.1 Candidatus Midichloriaceae bacterium
CGTCCTTTATCACTGCTTCAGGGAACAGAAACGAAACCGTGTTATTGGAGCCGGTGCTAAAGAACTTGAAAAAAATGGCACGAAAAGTGGGGATAGAATTCAAAGATGCAATAATGAGCTTAGATGGAGGATACAGCTCTAGAAAGAATAGAAAGGCGATATTTAATTCAGGTATGACTCCCAATATACCTGAGAATAAGCGAAATCGTAAAAAAACAAAACGAGGAAGGAAGCAAATATTCAATAAAGAAATTTTTGCGGAGAGATTTAGGACGATAGAAAGGGTGTTTGCGTGGGAAGATAAGTTTAAGCGCCTATTGTTGCGGTTTGAGAAAAAGAGTCTACTGCATTACGCGATGAAGACCATTGCTTACAGTATGAGAAATCTACGGCACTTCTCCAGATAAAGGTAGATACAGCCCGGCTCTCTTTTTTGGTTGATGGAATAACCTTGCCTAAAATACTCATAATCAGCAAAATTCCAGATTTTTAAGAAAATTTATTCACTTTGAACTAATATTGAAGGCAATTTAAAAACAGACCAGTGGTTTTAAATCCTAAACCTACAATGAGTTGTAGGTATCGCCTCAGTAATTGAAGATTCTATACTAAAGTTAAAAAAGATGGTGAATCGAAAACCGTCATCCTAAAACGGGCATCAGATACCAGGATTAAAAGGCACGTCAAAATTGTTGGCACTGCTAATCCATTTGATTCAGAATTTATAGATTATTTTGATAAGCTGGATAAACGCAGAAAGTTTCCATCTTACTCTTCATCTCTGGGTGGTTCTATGCCGCCTTATCAATGCTCGAGCGGAATGCGGTGAAAATCGCACGTTCCGTTCCTCAAGGAGGTGCTCCCAGCAATGGGAGTGCCTTACTCTACTATAATAGCTAAAACTTTCAAGATCAAAATAATTTTAATAAAGGGCGGTCTCTCAGCGCAGCTACCTTAACACTAACCCCCTAACAGAACACTACACCTCTCTAGATCATCTGTAGATGCGTACTCGTGATGTAGTACTTGTTCGTTACTGAGAAGATATCCATCAAGTCTACATGAGGAAGCATCTATGCTTAAGAAATATAATATATTACTTCCTTCCAGCTTATCTGGATCGAATTGATTGGTCACTTGTTCTAATAAACCAATCCTCTTGAATGGCCACCATGCACTTTCTTCTGGAAAACTGCTTTCAGCTTTTTCTATTTTTATAGATTTAGGTATTATCCATCGATATTCTTCATTTACAGATGCTAATATTGTATCAACAAATGAGTCATTATTTCCAATAAGATTTGTTAATTGTTTTTTTAGAGCCTCTCTTTGGAAATCACTAGATGCCTTTACTAAATAATCTTCTGTGCTTTTCTCTTCTTCTAATGCTTTTGCTATCATTTCATCTATTTTCGTAGAGAAAGATAATAGCAAAGATCCTTTCTCGTTTGTTATATCTTCCTTGCTACATATTACTCCTTGATAGACTTCATGTTTGGTATTATCTTGTTTGATTTTTGCACAATAGGACCCATCTATCACTCTATGTGGTGCTATTTCTGTTATTTTCAACTCTCCCTCTCTTTCTTCCAGTATTACTGCATCTAATTGATAACCACTACTCTCTCTTTCTTCTTTTCCATATTGCCTCGTTGCTAACTTAACCACTATTTCAAATAATGATACTTGAATATTTTGATAATAGGATAATAAAGCTTCAGCACTAACTGTTAGTTCTTCTGATAATTTATAGTGCACATTCTCTTTTTGAGCATTATAAACTTCATCCATCTCTTTCAATAACACTTGAGATCTTAATTGAAGCTCTTTTTCTACATCACCATAATTAGTATTTATATATTCTATTCTTGATGTTATTTCTCTTACTAACTCTTTTACTGACTCTATCGCTTCAGCAATATCACTGCTTCTTTGTAAAATTTGGTGATTTAATAATTCATTAAATTTTTTCATAACTTGATCTTCTTGCTTCACAACTACTTTTTTACCTCCTAATAAATAACCTCTAATATCACCAAGTATTAATTCAGTAAGTTCCTTATATTCATCTTCTACAATATCTACATCATTAACGTTAGCTTGTTTTAAGATTTGCTCTAAAGAGGTATCTTGCAAAAACTTTTCAACTACTATTGGATTGCTTTCATGCGCTTCTTTTATTGTATTAATCACATTGTTTGAAGCCCATTGTTTAAATTCTAATTTCCTTTCTAACTCTTTGTATTTATACTCTTGCCATAATCCATATAAATTCTGCCCTGTATATGTTACTCCAAATAATGCAGCTGTAAATGTAGGAAATGCGCACATACTAACAACCCCTGCCATATGTGTAGCCGCATTCATATATTCTCCTTGATACACTTCATATGATGCAGTCATTGCATTTAACCCTACAAATACTAGTCCTCCATACGCAGGGAGCATTTGCTGATTCAACATAAAGTACCCAAAACCATTTACAGCTGATATCGCTGCTTTATCGTATTCTGCTCTATGCAAATGCTGAGCAACAGATATTGGCGTTACAAGTGTAACTAATTTTCCACCAAATGTAGTAGGATGCAGCCTGTTTCCTAAAACCAATCCATCATGTGCAAAAGACCATGCGTGTTCAGCATCTGGCTTCATGTAAAATCTCACTACATCTATGGCCACATCCGCTCCTTTACTATATAGAGTCACACTTTTAAGCACAGGCTCTACCTTTTCTCCAAGCCTAACACCCAGATTGCGACTCATATCTTTGCTAACTTGCTCTTCAAAAGAATTTAAGGTGCGAAAATCTTCCTCGATCCCCCCTTTATCTGGATGTACAACTAACTTCATCTTCATAAAATCTTTTTTACCCCATTCTAATGGATGCTTCTTAAGTAATTCCTTAATGCCTGATACAGCAGATTCTCTCACATAACCTTTGCCTATTAAGGCACTGATTGCACCTAACTCATCTCCATATGCAAAATTCAATAGCTTACTTCTCAGATACCTATTTTGTAATAATCCTTCTATTATACCTTCGTTTCCATACGCCACCTTATCCCTTATTCCATCTCTTAAGCTATAGAAAAAAGCCTTAACTCTACCAAAAATTCCTTGGGATGGCATAGAATATCTAGCACCATTACCATCTGCTAACATCAAGATCTGCTCTTCCATATCAGCTTCACCATCTGGTAATAACGCTAGTTGTTCATCGCTATACTTTTCATGATCTGCAATAGCAGGTGTCGGTGCTGGCAAATAGCTCTCATCTGAACTTGCATAATCAGTAAATCGCTCATAATAGCTATCTCCTTTATCAGATGATTGTCCACCATCTGTAGATCGATCAGAAGAAGCTTTATCACCACGCTCCGCCTCCTTATCTTTAACTGGTTCAGCACCCTCAGTATGCCTCACTTCAGAAAACAGCTTCTCTATACCACCCATCACTTTCGACAAAGAAATTAGCAATTCTCCTGTAATGACGGGTAATTGCGGATACCCCAATTCACCAATTGTTCTTATCCTAGGAATTGTCTGATGCGTTAGATACTCAATAACTTTTTGGTTTTCTTCTATCTGTAATTTGTAAATCTCTGGATCTAGAAGATAATTTTCCATTAAGAGCGAATGAACAGCTACAGCGCCCTCCTGCGTCGCCCTTACACCACTCAATTGCAATGCAAAATTTTCTATAACCTCAGGTCCACAATTCCCATATCGCTGTTCTTCTACAGCTGTTTGCTCAAATTCAGCATCTTTAAACCCTAGTTGCAATTGCTCAACAAATGCCTTTAGCACAGGCTGCACTTCTACAGGAGTATTTTCGGAATCCATATATACAATTCGTGCCTTTCCATTTTCTATCGCCATCGCAAGCCCTACCCAATGCTCATCATAAAGGCTAATCGGAAGGAAAAATATCACTTGACCAGCACTCCTCAACATTATCAAAAATATTCGTATTCTTCCCATTACATCAAAAACTATTCTTGTGACCTCACTCATCGGAGTATCTTTCTCCAAACTTTTTACACTAAGCTGCAACACCTTATGATGACGATCTCGCATCAACAATTTTATATTCATCAACCTAAGCTTTAAAAGCTCTGTAATTGCACTATCATAATATTCTAGCCAGAAGTTCTGCTCCGCATCCCCCGTTCCTTTCTTTGACTTGTCGTCTTTTGGTGCAGGAAGTGCTGATTGTGGTTGACAACTTTGACGACTATTGCTTTGTATTATATCAAATACCTTTTGTGGCGATTGGGAATTATATGGTTCGAACAACAAAGTGATCTCTGGCTTATTTGTATTTTGTAGTTTATTTGAATCCACACGCATATTTAATAAAGTCATATGTACCATAAATTGATTCATACTTTTTAAAGAATGGTCCATGCTCTTTTTCAAAGGTTTTGTGATAGGTAAATCTTTATCAATAGACTTTCCTACTGTACTTTTAATGCCATTTACATTATCAAAAACAACTACAGCCTTTTTAAGTTTATTAAGTGTTTCAGGATCACAATTTTCAGCCACTCTCCTATCAATTTCTTCGTTTATTCCCAAATAATAACAACATCCACTGATGAATTGGCTACCATAATTTACAACATGAGTAGAAGGGTCTAAAACATTTAACCAAGATGCTCCCCATACTACCGAGCGATAGTACCCATTCTCAATCTCATAATCAAAAACTTCACGTATTATTTCATCAGAATACTCTATTATTGTAGTCACTACAAATACTTGCTCTGCTAGCGCCAAAGGAGCTAAAAATCCAGTTTCTGCCTCTAAAACTGCACATTCTTCCATTGTTGCAATTTTTGCTAGTAGCTTTTGAAAAGACTTACTTTTTAACATAGCAGCACCAATATTTTTTCCTATCCACTTTTTTCGGATATGTTCAGGCAAACATTTTAGACAAAGATTAGTTGTAATTTTTGCAAATTTCTGCCTAATTACTCCTGCATCATGTTTTGGATCAAACCCACCAATAATTTGCGTTGTTTCGTGAGTACGTCCCAGAAAACTTTCCTTTAGTGCTATGTTACCCATAGCATGCTCTTTGATTGTTCCGAAATATTGCCTAATATCTCCTACTCCCTGCTTGCGTGCTATTCTATCAGCTTCATCAGGATCAAACCCTCCTTCGATTAATTGATCTTTTTTTGTTAAATACAGCAATGATTCCAACCCGCAAGCATTTCCATGATTATCTAAATCATTTATCTCGACTAAATTACCATCTTTTTCAACAAGGGGGACATAATGCCCAGATCTCCCCTCATCACCTTTCTTAAGCTTTAGAAGCAAAGGTTTTTTATCTACTCCACCTTCTCCAATCATTTTCCAACTTCCATTTTCTAACTGGACAAGAACGGCCCTACCTTCCTTAGCAGCTACCATCTGTAAATCGAACTCAGTGATTTGTTTGTCTGGGGTCCATGAGTTTAAATAATTTGCAAAATTTGGCCTAGATAGACGCGGAGGATTGCCTGGAATAAACCTCAATCCCTTCGTTCCAATTCTATCTCTAATAAATGTCTTATCTTCTTCATTACTTAAATCCAACTCCTTACTTTCACCATCAACTGTTATAACGACTTTTTGCTTTTCATCCAATTCATCAAGATCAGCTTCTGCTATGGGAGAAACAAGACCACTTTTTCTAAAGTCTTCTATTATCAAATCCTTCACTAACTCTAATTCTAAGCCTTCTTCTTGTATATTATCATCAACACGTTTTTTATATTCTCCATATGCTAACGCATTTTGCTTCATTTTCTCAAATTCTTCCAGAAAAGTCTTTTCTAATTGATCGCTTAGAGGCTTCAGCGCATGATCTAGCATCATGCTAAACACTGGGTTCACTAATCCACGCTCAATCTTTGCTTGAAGATTTCCAAGCACTCGTCTATCCACTTTCTCCACACACCTCTCAACTACACCTGATTCTCTGGATTCTGCCTGTATTCGCGCCTCTTGCTCAACTGTGACAGATACAGTTTGTTCTGGCAGTTCAACACCCTCTATATCTTCTAGCTGTTGTTTAACCTCTTGAGTTTTATCTTCTTTTTTAGATCCCTCTTTTGCACTTTGCATTGCACCTGACTCTAGTGCTTGTTTTGATAACAGCTCTCTTTGATATGCAACTTTTTTACCAACGGAATCTACAAGTTTTTCTACAACCGTTACAACTTCATAGGCATTATTGCAGTGCTTTAACGTTTTGATAGCTGTAGAAATCCCTTGCGCTAATGAACTGAACAACGCGCTATCAGCATTTACTAATTTTTTATCTGCACCCAATTTTAATCCTGAGTATCTTACATTTCCTGCAGCTTCACCGATTTGCGATGCTAAAGGACCACCTACTTGTCCTACCAATCCAACAACTCTAGTGTTTAAACTTTGGCTTAGCTCACGTTCTGCCTCACCTACCTTTGCATCAACAATGGCTTCTGTACTGTGCTTATAATCATGCAACCTTACCTCAACATCTAGATCTGCAACCTTTCCCTTTAAATATTCCATTTTAGCTGTATATCCACAAGATGCTTTAATCATAGACATAATATTCTCTTTTAATTGTTCGAATACTACTGAGTTTGCAACTGAGGAAAGTTGATCAACCACCAAAGATTGAGCCGCGCTTAAGCTAGCTTTCCCTATCTCTCCAACTATTTTATTAAAAATCGCTCGTCCCGCAGATTTAGCTCCACCTCTTGCAGCAGTTTTAAATGCAACATTCGCTGCTTGTTCTTCAACAATATCTAGTGCTAGTTTAGTGCTTGAAGCACCTTGTGATAAATATGCACCAACGCCTACTGTTCCAACTGTTATCAACAGGCTCCATTTTTTATGATCCCAATAACCTGCTCCAGAAATGTTACCTGCATTCTGAATTGCATACATGATATCGCCAGCTCCCTCAGCGATAAGACCGCTACCTATATGATAAGCAGCCGGCCCAAGCACACCAGAACCATATGCCATAATCAATGCTCCAGCTGTTATCTGCACAGCTCCAAACATTGACACAGCAAATGCCTTCCAACACCATGGTGAGTGATATTCATTAAAGGAAAGAACTAGATCTCTTTGCATCAATGAGTATTCTAATACTTCCCTCGGAATACTTGCTCCTCTGAAATATTCTTCTATCTGAACACAATTGACCATAGAAACTTCAAAACTCTTGAGAACACCTATAGTATCAACAACTGCAGATACTAGAATATTGGTTAATCTCACCTGCTCTGCCTCTTTTTTCTCCTTCAGCAATTGCTCTCGAATTTCATTCTTGATTTTACTAACATTTTCCCCTTTGTACAACTCATACAGTTTTTTCGCCTCATCTCTATTCATAGTTCTTATGCAATTTCTAATACCACTTATAGTTTTTGGACATTTTGCAAATTTAGGTATTTTAACCAGTGCAGAATACAGAAATATAGGATTGCCGATAGATAATAATAAAGCCGTACCGGTAATTGAAGAAGATATTCTACTAAGTTTTTCTTCATAACGATCATCAACCTCTTGTTCAGATACAAGAAGCTCACTTGACGTGTGTTCTAACAGTCTCTCAACTTCTTTTGCGGCTTCTGTTTCAATAGACTGCTTTAGAGCTGCTAATTTTTTTGTTGCACCAGAAAGACGCTGCCTAAGATCACTACTAATAATATCAAAAACAGATTCTGGCCCTCTACTTAAAGCATACTTTATTTGAGGCCCCTTCATAACTTTTGCAGCTCTAAGAACCGATAATAATTCCGCTATTGGAGCTATCTCTATACTATCAGCAGTAAAATTTTCTTCACTTTTATCGAAAAGCGATTCAACAGCATCTTCAAACGCATTTGCTTCGCGCTTATCATATTTTGCAATATCCACCCCTATTACTTCAAGCACACCCCGAGATATACCTTTTTGTGAGAGGATTTTTCTTAATATTTCAAACTCTACAGATTTTTCTTCTTCTTCCGATTTTGAAATTGTTCTAAATTCCTCAAAACTTAGTTTATTTTGTTCACGTAGGACTTCGATTAGCTTATCTCCCACCTCATGTAATCTAGAATAATTTGCAAAAGTTAAAGCATCTAACTTTGACACCACATCTTCTTTAAGAACAATTATAGTTCGATGTTCTGCTATTTTATCTTTTGCCGTCTCATCGAGCGCATATTTCGCATCTCCTAATGCTTTAAGCGTTCCCACCCTTAGTAATTCTTGTAATACGCTATTTTGGAAATCTTTTGCCTTAATCTCAGTTATAACAGCTTCTCTTCTTGCCCTATCTTGAGAAACAGATTGCTCAAGCAACCTTAACACTCTATCTTTGCTATATTGCAAAGGTGCTGGATATTTTACTAAATTATACGTTCTTGGCGCAAATCTATCTTCCAGATATAGCTCCCTTTCAAATTCTACACCTTTTTCATTTAGGGCTTCTTGCTCTTGCTCACCAAGTGTACTAAGTATTAGATACCCTAATTTACCTTGTATACCTTCCTTTTTCTCTAATTCTTTTGCATTTTTAACACCTTCATTATAACGCTGTGCTCCCAGCACTTCTTTGAGTATTGCTTCATCATCTTTAACATGAAAACGTACAACAGCTTTCTTACTTACACGATCTTGTTTTAGGTAATCTTGCATAGAACTACTTGCAAAGACATCATCAAATAACTTCCTTGCAGCACTTTTTTGTAATACAGTACCATCAAAACTAGCAGATAGTACTTCAGCGCTAATTTCCTGAGTCAAAGCCCTTTTTGCCGCATTTAGGTGAACTTGAAGTGCGGTAATTTCATTTACATTACTTTTACTAAAATGATCTGCAACAGTACCTATCCCAGTATTTCTTTGTCCTTTTTGAATGTTTGCAATAACAAAACTGCGCATTTTTAATGCTTCTTGCTCACGCTCAAATAACACAACTGCCTTTTTCAGCAGCGCTATCCCTTCTTTCTTTTCCTCATACGTAATTATATGCCCTTTCATCTTCTGTCTTTGAGATTCAATAGCTTCACACCAATCTGAGTCCTGCAATGGCTTAAATATTGCAATAGCTTTATAATAATATGCAAAACCAGTATGTTGAGCTCCATACTCCCTAATTATTGCATCACAATTAGCTTTTGCCTGCTGATAATTGCCTTCTGCGATATTAAATCTTGCTAGCTTGATTAATTCGCCCGCTTCATCAATAAGCCCTTCAATACCAGCGCTATTTCTAGTCAGTGCTGCTGTTATATCATCGGCAAATCTTCGATATTGCTCAAATATGCGCTTTTTACTTTCCTCATATGAATGATATGCATCATTAATTTCTGCAGACATCTCATCGAGCCAAAAGGCCCATTTGTTATGAAGCGATTTTTTTTGCAAATCTCTATATTTTTTATCGCTATCTGCTGGATTCGTCGCATGTAACAATGGATTTACGGTTGTATTTACTTGCACTTTTGCTTTTTGTTTTTCTCTAAAGTAACTTTCACATTCTTCTTGTAACTTTTCAAATTCTTTAAATAATTCTCTCTCTAACTTAACTCTAGGTATCATTTTAATTCGTATGTCATGCAATCTATCTTCTTCTATTCTCTCACGCTCATCAAGCAACATTCCCAAAGTAAAACCATGATTAGATCTAGCATCATATACTATCATCTTCCCACTGCCATGCTCACCCTTGCGTCCACTTCTTCCAAATGCTTGTAGTTCTACTCTTATGTTATCTGGAACATAACTAACAATCACGTGAAGTCCGCCATTCTTCTCTAGTAAAGAACTAATCTTGAAATCTGTTCCACGACCTGCAACATTTGTTGCCACGACAACATCTCCAGGTCTCAACTGCTCTATTTCTACAGGCTTAGAATCTGTTCCTTCAATCTTCCTTATGCCATCAACTTTACCTCTATATTCGTATAAATGATTACGTTTTGCAGATAATGTCCTTATAATATCATCTACATCTTTTTTACTTTCACATATAATTAACACTGCCCTTCCGCTGCTTTCCCTACCTTCGTTACCTATCATATCTTGAAGATCTTCATTCTCTAAATCTGCTTCTTTTTTCTTTTTCTGCGCCCCAATACTTTCCTTTTCTAATTTAGCCTTTTCATCCTCCAATCGCTGTATCTCTTCTTCATCTATTTTTTCTTTTAATTTCATCTGGGCAATTTTTGCTTCAAGCTCTTTAATCTTGAATTGCACCTCAGTAATTCGTACCAACATATTCTTTGATTGCGGCTTCATAGCCTCTACTCTCTCTTTGGCTTTGCATTTTTCCTCCTCTGGTATGACTCGAGCATCTGAAAGCTGTGATTCTACTTCTTCACCTATACCTTCTAACCACCGGACTCTGTCTCCATATAGCACACCTTCTTCTCTAATATTAAGTTCTTTTTTAAATCGAGGTAGCAAAAAGAAATCCAAACTATATAGCTCTTTTAGCAACTCCCTCTCTGTTGCATCTCCTAAAGTGCCTGTCATGCCATATATACATCCGCCATACTCATTAAAAAATATGTAATTGGACATGAATATCGCTTTCAAACTCTCTTCCGTAAGTTTGTTGGTATGTTTTAATTGCACAAACTGTTGCAATCCCTCGCTCCACTGAGTGTTTAATTGCTCAACTCCAGTTTGCATATCATTTATAACTGCCTCTCCAGCTTTTTTACCCCTTGATAAAACACTATATTGCTTACCTTCTCTCATATATAGTTTCGCCAAATATGCATTAGTTACCCAAACTTTTAGCCGTCTACTTACAAAAGCATCCAGGCTTTTCGAAAAAGTTACTTGACCTTCTTGAATTAACTTTTCTACATACTGTTTTACTTTCTCTGTATTTTTTGACGAATAAGCTGACGTTTCATCCATATTAACAGCTTGCCATATATATATCAGTATGTCTTTTAATGCCCTTAGATCAGCTATAGAATGCGAGATGTAAAGCGTATTTCCTATACTATCTATGCACATGCTATCTACTTCATCCACCAGAAGACATGTCGCCAATTTATCCCTTATGCCCTTATCGTAATACTTAGTTAAAAGCAAATCTCTTTGAAAATGCCCAATTTCACCATATATAACTGCATTATTCTCATATCTGCTTTTGCGTATCTGCTCATCCGCTTCTGCAGCTGCATCACAATTAGTACTAACACGTATTCCAAACAGACCAAACAACTGAGTACTTTCTTCAGCATCTCGCGCAGCCAATATCTCAGAACTTGTTAGAATATCAACATTCCCTCCTATTATAAGCAATTGTGCAATTGCTGTTGTAATAGTGATTAGTGACTTACCTTCTCCTGTGGAAATATTAGCTAATCTTCCATTGAAAGGGTTGTTTACCATACTATCAATGAATAACAAAAGTGCTAATATTTGTGTATCTCTAAGTCCAAATCCATTTACTATCTCTGAAGCACGTATTACAACCGCAACTAATTCATGAACTGTAGCATCATTGATCCCTTTTTCTGCCTTTTTATCCAATTTCCTATATTTTTCGGCCCATTGCTTAACATCAGCTTCGCTATATTCTTTAATTGGTGTATCTAATTTCTCTGCATGATCTGAAACATGTGTTTTGGGTAGCTCTACAACACTAGCAGATCTCTCATAACAATCTTTTATAACTTTCAGACTTGCTTCTATTGGTGACAAAACTGATTCAGAATCTGTGCCCAATAACCGTTTTACACCCTCATTTATTTCACCTACTCCCTCTAACCTCTTCATATATAACACCAACTCTTTTGATGTTAACTGTTTACCCTTTTGAACAGCATCATGTTCTTTGATGATTGTAATCCAACTCTCCGGTCCTTTTCCTAGTAATTTATCAAGTACGTCAGAGTTTAATTCCCAAATATTCCTCTTAAACATTTTAACAATATACTTCAACTTATGCCCTTTTATTTTTGCTGCTTTA
>CBFHIH010000033.1:0-11928 GCA_965655955.1 Candidatus Midichloriaceae bacterium
TTGGAATACCACCCATGTTATAATGAACAGTAGGCGCAACAGGAATAGGTTCTTTTGTCACATCAACCCCAGCAAAAATTCTCGCTGTTTCAGATATTCCTGGCAAACGCTTATGGATAATTTCAGGATCAAGGTGATGCATAACCAGATACATATAATCACCGTGCTCACCACAACCATTACCTTTGCGCATCTCTATTGCCATTGCCCTACTAACAACGTCACGAGAAGCTAAGTCTTTAACAGAAGGGGCATATTCTGCCATAAATTTTGTGCCATGTTTATTTATTAAATAACCACCCTCTCCCCTCACACCTTCAGTAATCAAGCACCCTGCTCCATAAATTCCTGTTGGATGAAATTGTACAAATTCCATATCTTGAAGAGCTAATCCAGATCTCAATGCCATACCATTCCCATCACCCGTACAAGTGTGCGCAGAAGTTGCAGTATAGTATGTTCTTCCATATCCACCAGTTGCTATAACAACTAAATTTGCGGAAAATTTGTGTAACTTGCCATCCTCCAACGAATAAGCTAATACACCAACATATTCGCCTTCTTCATTTTTTATTAAATCAATCGTAAAATACTCAATGAAAAATTGCGCATTTGCTCTTAAAGATTGCTGATATAATGTGTGCAATATCGCATGCCCTGTTCTATCTGCTGCCGCACATGTCCTTTGAGCAGGCTTTCCCTGCCCATATTCGGTAGTCATGCCTCCAAAAGGTCTCTGATATATCTTACCATTTTCTGTGCGTGAGAAAGGGACTCCGTAATGCTCTAATTCTATTATGGCTTCAGGAGCAGTTTTGCACATAAATTCTATAGCATCCTGATCACCAAGCCAATCTGATCCTTTAACGGTGTCATACATATGCCAACGCCAATCATCTTCTGACATATTACCTAAAGCACCACTAATCCCACCTTGTGCTGCCACTGTATGACTTCTTGTGGGAAAAACTTTTGTTATACAAGCAGTTTTAAGATTCTTTTCAGCCATACCTAAAGTAGCCCTTAAACCTGCTCCACCAGCGCCAACAACTATGACATCATAATCATGCTCGATAATATCGTAAGATTTTATTTTCATTTTTTAATTTAATATTGCTATGAGTCTATACATAAAATGGTAAAACAGCAAATTCAGTACCGTCAAAACATATATAAAAACACATATAATAGCCACAACTCTACTTAAAAAGCTAGCACCTTGCTTGCAAGATACATAATCTTTAAAAACATTATCTATACCCAAAAAACCATGATATAGAAATAGCGCTATAAATATAAGAAGCAACGCTATATTTATCGGAGAAATTAAAAAATCCGTAACTCCGTAGGTCGAGTCCTTCAACAAGACTACAATGTGAAATATTGACCAAGGAACCAAAAACACCAAAAGAACGGCGGTGATACGTTGCCATAAGTAATGCGCGCTAAAAGATCCAAATTTCATACTTTTATCTCAATAATATAATCCAAAAATAAAAGGTCGAAAACAATGAGAGCAATATCACGCTCCATCCACTTATCCTGACCGCTTTCATACTCATTAACTTTCCATATCCCCAAAACAAATATCTTATGCCGGCAAAAAAATGATAAAACGCACAATATGTAAAAAGCAACAACGCAACAAACAAGACCTTGTATGTGAAAAAGCTGGCGATGATTGGGCTGAGCTCAAATACAGGCTCAATTGAAGAATAGTTTAAGTTAAAAAAGAACAACAAAAATAAACCAATAAAAAACAGAGCTATGCCTGTCAATCTATGTAATATCGAAAGAATGGAAGTAATCTGTGGCTTATAAATCTGCAAATGGGGTGACAGAGGAGTTTGCTTCAATTTTTTACCCAAAGAAAGAAATTAGTTAACATAGTATTTATAACAGCTTTTGTGCTTTTATCAAGAAATTTACTAGATATCTAAGCACGCACATCAACAAAAAACTGGTGCCGCTAGTAGGAATCGAACCTACGACCTCTTCATTACCAATGAAGTGCACTACCACTGTGCTATAGCGGCTAGATAAATAATGGTGCGGTCGAAAAGACTCGAACTTTCAATCCCAAAATGAGAACAACGACCTCAACGTTGCGTGTCTACCAATTCCACCACGACCGCAGATTTAGATACAAAAACAAACTATTTATATTGATCTATCCAATCTAAAATAGCTTTTTTGGACACAGATCCAACTTTTGTATCAAGCACTTCCCCTTTTTTGAACAATATGAGTGTCGGGATACTTCTCACACCATATTTCGCAGCTTGTTCTTGGTTATCATCTATATTTACCTTACAAACCTCTAAGACATCTTCATTGTCTTTAGAAACCTCTTCTAATATAGGAGCGATCATTTTACAAGGACCACACCAAGGAGCCCAAAAATCTACCAAAACTAGCTTATCTTTGTTCACCTGTTCATCAAAAGTGCTATCAGATATTTCTTTCATACCAAAGGACGCATTCAATTAATAATTACTACACTAAACTTGCAACAATCAAGAGTCAATGAAAAAGATGGTGCCCAGAGGCGGAATCGAACCACCGACACAAGGATTTTCAGTCCTTTGCTCTACCTACTGAGCTATCTGGGCTTGAAAAAGTGGTGACTCCTACGGGATTCGAACCCGTATTGCCACCGTGAAAGGGTGGAGTCCTAACCATTAGACGAAGGAGCCATTGTTAATTAGGAGAGTATACATTGTTGCTTTATAAATGCAAAGGTATTTTTCAATCTCTCATATTTTTCTTGCTATTTCCTCTTTTTTCCGTATTTACTTAGGCTACATATCTATTCCGTTTTAACAGGGCTCTTATGGACAATAGTGTTTATCCCAATTTAGCAAATCAGATACTTTTGGATAACGAGCTATCCATTATCGCAAATAACTCTGCGAATTCAGGTGCCGCAGGATTCAAACAAGACTTGCAGATAGTTTCTAATTATGCACCAAACAACCAATCTAAGGTAGATATACCAAATAATAGTGCCACAATAATAAATCTCCAACAAGGCAGCTTTGACAAAACGGATTCTCCTTTAGATCTTGCCATCAATGGTAACGCTTTTTTTGCAATACAAACAGCTCAGGGCATAAGGTATACACGAAATGGATCATTCAAAATAAGATCTGATGGATTGCTCGCTGATCAAAACAACAATCCAGTTTTATCTGAGGGAGAGGACGTGATTGAATTGTCTCAAGCACAAGATAATATATTCGTTAACAGCAAAGGAACAATATACCTTAAGGACAAAGAGATCAATAAATTGTCCTTAGTCACTTTTGAGAACCTTAAGTTTTTAAAAAAATCTGGTAATTCTTATTTCCGATCTGTTTCTGAGCCAATAGAACCGAAAAATATTCAAGTTTTACAAGGATATCTTGAATCTTCAAACGTAAATGCTGTTTCTGAAAATATAAAACTATTAAATCTGCAAAAATATTTCTCAGCAAGCAGTTCCTTTATATCTGATAATTATTCCTTGGAAAAAAATGCTTATAGATCTATAGTAACAAACAAATAAAATAAAAACTTAAATGAGCACAGAAGATTCTCTAAAAACAGGCTTTATATCTTTGGATAAGCAGCTAGAAAATTCGGCTGCTAACATTGCAAACTCCCTTTCAGGAGCATTTAAAAAAACAGTGATTCAGCAATCAGACCTACCATATACAATATATAGAGCTCCAGGGAGTGGCAATGAAGCTGAAGGTGAATATTATGCACAGGGTATACAACTTGGAAATGGAGTGAATGTTGTTGCGACAAAAATAGATCTAACACCAGGTGCGCCAGAAGAAAGGCCAGGTCAGCCATTTTCATTAGCTATCCAAGATAATACTGGCAACGCCTTTTTTATTGTCACCCTACCAAACGGTGAACAGGCATATACAAGAGATGGTGCTTTTCAAAAAGATAATCAAGGTTATATCACAACACGTCAAGGATATAAAATTTCTCCTGAAGTTATTATTCCTACAAATCTACGGGACACAGTAGAAATTGATAATGAAGGATTTATTAAAGTCAAACCAATGGATGATGCTCCTGAAGCTGAACCGCAAATTTTAGGTAGGATACAACTTGCTAAATTCACTAACCCAAGCTCTTTAACACAAATTGGCAATGGTTTATATCAAGCCAACCATTCGGTGGGAGAAATCATTGAAGGAGAAGCTGGAGGTGATGATTTTTCTGGCACATCGATCTTACAAGGATATCTTGAAGCTTCAAATGTGAACTCTGTCACAGAAATGATGAACACTGTCAAGTTTTCAAAAAATATTGGCTTTCTGTCTAAAATATTAGAAGCAAAAAGAGAGAATGACAAACGTTTGATAAATAGTTAATGCATGCGCTATGAAGGCTTTGAAATCTATTTTTATCTTATGCTTTTTCTGCTTTGTTGTGCCTTATGCAGTTGTGGCTATATCTCATGAAGAGCTTAGTCAAGACGTCTTAAAGCTCTTAAAAGAAAAGCTTAATCGTGAAAAAGTGGGGTTAAGCATATCATATAACGATGCGATTTCTCGATGCCCTGCTCCAAAAATAGAGGATATCAAAATCAAAGGAGATTCAAAATTTTTATTAACGCTATATTGCAACACACAAAAATATATCTTGCATGGTGAATTTTGGTCACTACGCACCGCTATAATTGCCACAGAGGACATTGAGAAAAATCAAGTGATCACAGAATCTTTAATAACAAAAAAAGATATCAAAACATCGTCAACCTCAATCATCGTAGATGATTCTTATATTATTGGAAAGATAGCTAAACAGCATATTTCTAAGGGAGATATCATAAAAAACCGTGATATAACAAAATTATTCAGCGTAAAAAAGGGTGATATGGTGACTGTTGAATATAAAAAGGGCGTGTTATCCGTTAAAACCACAGGCACGTCATTAGATTCAGCTTCAATTAAAGAGTCAGTGAGAGTTAGAGTTCAAGATTCTGGAAAAATCATAATCGCAAAAGTTGTGAAACAAGGATTAGTAGAGGTTATACATTAAATGCTTTATCGTTACTTAATATTATGCATATTACTTACATTCTCTGGATGCATGTCCATGGTTGACCAAATCAAAGAAATAGGCAAGCCGCCTAAAATGGAAGAGATGAAAACCTATGATCAACAAAACGGAACTGTAGATAACCAAAAGCATGTTTACGCAAAAAATAACTCTTTATGGGAACCTGAAACAAAAGCTTTTTTATTTAGAGAGGATAAGGCAAAAAAAGTTGGGGATATATTAAAGATCAAGATCTTAATATCTGATAAAGCTAAGTTAGACAACAAGACGTCAACCAGCAGAGACAGTAGCTCAAAGCTAGGAATACCTGGCATGCTAGGCTTAGAGTCCCAATATAAAAAAATAAACAAAGCTGTGAACCCAAATTCATTAGTGAATGAATCTTCAAAATCTGGCAATTCAGGAAGCGGGAAGATTGATCGTAAAGAAGTGATAGAAACCGTTATTGCAGCAATGATAACGAACGTTCTTCCAAATGGAAACCTCATAATACAAGGCACTCAACAAGTTCGAGTCAACTTTGAATTAAGAGAAATATCTGTTTCAGGTATTATTAGACCAGAGGATATCAGTAGCGATAATTCAGTTGAATTAGCTCAAATTGCAGAAGCACGAGTTTCTTATGGTGGAAAGGGTCAAATTACCCAATATCAACAAGCTCCATATGGAAAACAGGTGCTTGATATTATCTCTCCTTTCTGACAATAAGCAGCGCCATTATATCTTTATGTCAAAAATACGAATTTATCATGCCTCTAAGATAGAGAGAGGCATCAAAACAAGGCTTGAAAACCTCAACGATCATCACTATCTCATGAGGGTAATGCGTATCTCAAATGGAGAGATAATAAAGATATATAATGATGTTGACGGGGAGTGGAATGCAAAAATAAACATTGACATAAAAAATGATATATCTCTTACTCCAATAGAAAAAAATCAGCTTTTTATAGAAAACAGCAAATTCAGTTTAGCATTTTCATTGCTAAAAAAGTCAAACAATAATTTAGTTATACAAAAAGCTACAGAACTAAATGTCTCTGAAATATATCCAATCATCTCTGAAAGATCTATGGTTAAGGATATTAATATTGAAAAATTCATAACAATAGCAAAAGAATCCTCAGAACAATGTGGCAGAATAGATATACCAAAAATACACCCCGCTTCCAGTTTAAATGATGCTTTAACAAAAAATAATGAGCATGATATAATAGTATGCGATGATAATAAAAACGCATTAAAGCCATATAAATTAGGAAAATACAGCGAGAAGACTCTGTTAGTGATAGGTCCGGAAGGTGGTTTTTCCAATCAAGAAAAAGCCTTTTTCGCCACTTTGAAGAATATAAGATTTCTTTCTCTTGGACCTTTGACGTTAAGAGCAGAGACAGCATCTATTGTTTCGTTATTTGCAATACAACAACTATATGGTGAAGAAAATTGCTCACAAAAATAACTGAAATAACTGATTTCTTAAAAGATAATTCAGAAAAAATAGAGGAATGGCTTCAGAGTTTTAAAGACATAGATTATCCAATATATTCATCTATTGACATTAGAAAATCTTCTTTTAAATATTCCATCGTAGACACCAACATATTCCCTTCTGGATTCAATAACATAAGCCATAAGCACTTAGAGCTAGCTGCTGTGAATTTTAAAAAATATATCGACCAAAGATTCCCTAACCGTAGGAAAATAGGTATATTTACTGAAGAATTTACAAGAAATGATAATTATTGGCTAAGTATAAAAAATATAAAATCTTCTTTAGAAAAAGCTGGTTTTGTGCCTTACATACTCACAACAAATGAGGTTTTAAAAAACACAATTTGGGAAAGCTATGATATAAAGTTAGAATATCTAAAAGAAGACAATGGCAATGCTGCTATAGAAAATGGAACCGCGATAGATTTAGTTCTTCTAAATAATGACTTATCCATCCCTCCAAACAATGTATTATCTGCCATTACCACACCAATCGTACCATCATTAAAAAATGGTTGGTATTTAAGAAGCAAGTATTCAAACTGCGTGTCTCTCAACCAATTATGGAATAAATTTGGCAATCATTTTGGAATAGATCCTTGGTTTTTTTGCCCTTATATAGATCAACAAACAGATATATGTTTCAAAAAAGGTCAGGGCTTATCTGAAATTAGCAAAAAAGCTGATGTTCTAATAAAGAAAATACAAAAGAAGTATGATGAATACAGCATTAAACAAACCCCTAGTATCTTCATTAAACCAGACAATGGAACATTTGGCAGAGGGATTATTTCTATTACCTCAGGAGAGGAGATTTTACATCTGAATAAAAAATCCAGACACAGTATACATAAGTTAAAAAATGGCATTAAAAATACAAAAATAATTTTACAAGAAGGTGTGCCGACAGAAGAAAAAGTTTCCTCATTCCCAGCTGAAGACGTCATATATTCCGTCAACAATCAAGCAATAGCAAAATTCTCAAGGTATAATGTAGAAAAATCAAACACAGATAATCTAAATTCTCATGGAATGTCATTTACTTTGAGTAAAGATACCTGTTTCATTGATGATTTTTTCTTAAAAATGGCTAATATTTCTATTTTTATAACTTAGCATATTTGGTTTTTTACAATTTATATGATTGTATTTTTAGTTTTTATGGAATATTATGTTGAGAGAATTTTTATAGGATTGTTATGACGTCATTCAAACGAGTTTTTCTTGGGATTTTTCTTTTATTATCTGCTTGTGCAAGAGATTTATCTGACAACATGTATTTAAGCGAACAAACTTTGAGCTTCACACTTGAAGGAGAGATTGTGTCAACAAGAAATGTCATCGTTAAAGAGAATGATAAATTTGCAAACAACACAACTGGAGCTGCCGTTGGTGCAATTGGCGGAGGAGCTTTAGGGGGCAGCACAGGAGGTGGTAGTAGCGCTATAATTGGAATGGGTCTTGTTGGAGGACTTGTTGGCGCTGCAGTTGAAGACTCACTGAGCAAAAGCAAGGGAATAGAGTATATTGTAAAAGTCGATATTTCTAAAATCAAAGACTCCTATTATGAAGGCAATGCGGCATTAAGAAATATTATAGCTGCAGCGAGAGTTAACAACGGTCTTTTGACTATAGTGCAAGGAGCGTCTGAAACTCCTTTGCATAAAAATCAGAAGGTTTATGTAATCTTTTCCGACAATCGTACAAGAGTAATACCAGCATAAAATATGAAAAATTTAAAATTATTAGCATACTTATCTTTATTATTAATATTATCTGCTTGCTCAAATCACTTAACATCTGTGAGACACAATCAGGAATATTTGAGCTACATCTCTTCGCATAAAAATGTTACTATACTACCTCCAGAAGTTAATGTTAGCTCAGTTTCAGGATCCAAAGATACACGGCTATATGATTATGAACATCATCTTGAGACGATAATTCAAGATAATGTTAAAACTCAACTTGAAAACAGGGGCTTTAAAGTACAATTCCTTAATAGAAGGGCAATACATGATAAAGATCTATATGGCGATGTTTTGAGGTTCAGGACAAGTTACGACGAAGTCATGAAAAAGCTTTATGCAATCAACTTAATCCATCGTAAAAAAGCTGGTGAAACTGAAGTTAGGGTTTCTAACGCACTCCCTATTAAGGAAGTGACAGGAGCAGATTTAATATTGATGATTGATTATAGCAGCTTTTTTAAGACAAGTAGTGCAAAAACTTTAGAATTCATGAAAACTATGGCATTTGCTGTGTTAACTGGATACGCACAATCCTCAGGAATTGATGAAAGCGCAACTATTTTAATATCTATGATTGATGCCAGAACTGGTCAATTGATTTGGAGCAATAATTTCGTTATCTATAATAAGATTAATGCTGGCAAAAAGGATGTGAAGGCTCAAGATAAACTTGACCACACCAGACTTCAACTCATGTTAAAAGGGTTACTTGAGCCATTGGATAAGTCCATCAAGAATATTGATAAAAAATAAGGCAGAGACGCTCTTGAGATAAATTTCCCTCTCTATAGCTGGATATCTTTAAATTTGTTACGACTTTGCTCGTTTTTTATGTGGGTTTACCACACTTCACGCCTCGCTCAATGTAATAAAATTAAAGCTATTGCGCTATATTTTTATACGCACGTTTTATATTTTTAACTTGTTGCGAGGTGTTTGAAGGTATAGTATGTGAGAAATATGAATTTTAAGTTTTAAAAATGAAAGCATTGTCCACTGTATTGTTATTGCCATATTTTATATATCATCAAGATTTTAAACAAAAAATACAATCATCAATTCAAGAATATAGCGATGTATTAAAATCGGTAATATTAAACAAAGAATCTCCAACTTGGGATAATTTTGTTATGCCTCAAGAAGTGTGTTCAAAAAAAATGAGTGATTTACACAGCGTGATTGGTCAAATAAAAAACACATATTTCTCAGAAGAAGTGGCAAAAGCATACCAAGAGATATTACCTATAATTTCTGCGTTTTATAACGATTTGTCTCAAAATGTTGATGTATATGAAGGCTTTGTGAATTTGAAAAAGTCACAACAATATAAAGACATGAGTGTATCTCAAAAGTCTTTAATTGATTTGACCATAAAAAACTATGAATTATCTGGGATTCATTTACCAGAAAAAGAAAAATTAAGATTAAAAGAAATAAACAAGAACCTTTCATTAGCTTCCAATAAATTTTCAAATAATGTGATAAATGCAAGGAATGCTTACTCACATCATATAACAAAAGAGCAATTTTACTCAATTGAGGATTTGCCGGAAGATATTCTCAAGATTATGGCGGAAAAAGCAAAATCTTTAGAAAAATCAGGCTGGATTATCACACTAGATGCTCCTGTTTATTCTGCTGTGATGACATATTCAAAAGATAGGGAATTAAGAAAAATATTGCATGAAGCAAATACTAGCTTAGCTTCAGATATATCCGTTTTTTCTAAGGAATATTCTAATGATAAAAATATAGCAGAAATACTTTCTTTACGCTTTGAAAAGGCAAAAATATTAGGTTTTAATTGTTATGCAGAGTATTCAATTGCTAAAAAATCAGCACCAAATTTAGAAACAGTGGTAGTATTTTTACATGATTTATCGCAAAAAAGCAAAGCAAAGGCACAGCAAGAATTGCAGTCTCTAAAAGATTTTGCCAAAGAAATCGATGATTTGAAAGAGTTTGAAGTGTGGGACATGGCTTTTTACAATAATCTTTATATTGAAAAAAAATATAATGTCTCAAAAAAAGAATTACGAAAGTATTTCCCTATCAACAAGGTTCTCACAGGAATGTTTGAATTATCGAACAAATTATTCGGCATAAAGATAGTTAAAGCTCAAAATGATATCCAAGGATTTTCAAATCTTGAGCTATATGAGGTGTATGATAAGCATGGAGTTGTAAGAGGAGCATTTTTCCTAGATCTTTATGCAAGAGAAACTAAATCGCAAGGTGCATGGATGAACCCTGTGCACTTAAGGATAAAAAAAGATGGCAAAACTATTGTTCCTGTTAGCTTTTTGGTGACTAATTTCACACCTCCTTCTGAATCTAAAGAAGCTTTGCTATACCTTGATGATGTGAATACTTTGTTCCATGAATTTGGACACACTCTTCATTCATTAATGACAACTATCGATTATCCAAGCATTTCTGGCACAAATGTAAAATGGGATGTTGTTGAAGCGCCAAGTCAATTTTTTGAAAACTGGATGATGGATTGGCAAGTGATCCAGTCAATATCAGAGCATGTAGATACTAAAAAAGGTGTATCAAAAGACTTGTTTGACAAGCTGCATGCCTTGAAAAAATACAACAAAGCCATTTTCTTAAATAGGCAGTTGTTGTTTGCATTGATTGATATTTCGTTACATTCTTCTGATACTACTGAAAATTTCAGATCTATTGTAGAAAAGTTATACAAAGATTTGTATATATTCCCTTATGAAAAAAATAACAGGTTTACTAATTCTTTTTTACACATTTTTGATGGTGGATATGCGGCAGGGTATTACAGTTATCTATGGGCGGATGTTTTAGCTACAGATATATTTTCAAAATTTGAAGAAAATGGAGGGATTAGTGAAAAAGTTGGACAAGAATTTTTACATAATATTTTAGAACCAGGGGCTTCTGTAGATTTCCTAACTTTATTTGAAAGATTTAGGGGGAGGACATTTAACAACCAAGCTCTATTAAAGAAATACGGAATCAATTAACTCATTGTGTTTATGAGGGGGAATGAAATGAAAAAATGTTATACTGAACTGCGTGAAATAAAGCTAGTTGGTGTTTCGGTGAGAACTAATAATAAAAATGAATTCGATCCTGCTAAAGCAAAGATAGCTTCTACAGTGGAAAAGTATTTTGCCAAAAATACTTCAGGGAAGATATTGACAAGGAAAAATCCTGGAGTTGTATATTCATGTTATACAGATTATGAAAGTGATATGAAAGGTGATTATACTTATTTTTTAGGCGAAGAAGTGCAAGATTTTACTGAGCAATCAATAGAATTAGATAAATTAATAATTCCGCAACAAGGCTATATAAAATTCACAAGTTCTCCCGGAAAAATGCCTGATGTATGCATTAATATGTGGAAAAGCATATGGCAAATGTCGATTGAAGATTTAGGCGGCAAAAGAAGTTATAAGACAGATTTTGAGTTATATGACAAGCGTAGTGAAGATAAATCAAACACAGTGCTTGATATTTATATAGGCATCCAGAGATTAACTTAAAAGAAATACGGTACAATCAGCTCTAGAGCTGGGATCTTATGTTCTTCTCCGTTAGCTTAAAAAACACAAAACCAGAAATAGCACCATAGGCTTTT
>CBFHIH010000034.1:0-1590 GCA_965655955.1 Candidatus Midichloriaceae bacterium
GAAAAGCCCCCATGGGTTCTGAGATTACCATGAGCCAAAATCCACAATTTATCGTTAGGGCTGCAGGTAGTTTTAAACAAAAACCAGGCTGCCCTGAAGAGTCTATAGATTCTTTGTCTCCCGATCGACTAGAGTACTTATGTGCGGGCGAGTGTTATAACCCCAGTAATGAAAGGCATATTATTGAAAGAATAGAAGTGGTTAAAATTACACCTCAAATGTATGCTGGGGAAGCAATTAATCCCCTTATTCAAGATCCATTTTTAACACTCCCATGCCAAGGATTAGGAGAATGCATCGTTGAATTTAAGGATCAACAATTCACTAGAGATAGTGTTTATTACGTAAGGGCAATTCAAGAGGCCACCCAAGCAATCAATGGATCGTTATTAATGCAGAGAGATGAGTTTCAGCTCTGCAAGGGTAGTTTTAGAACTAACCTAGATGACGATTGTCTAAGCATGACGAATGAAAGAGCATGGTCTTCACCAATATATTTAAATAAGCCTTAAGTTAATTCTTGCT
The DNA here is from genome assembly GCA_965655955.1 of Candidatus Midichloriaceae bacterium. Classification (GTDB taxonomy): domain Bacteria; phylum Pseudomonadota; class Alphaproteobacteria; order Rickettsiales; family Midichloriaceae; genus CBFHIH01. The sequence continues at coordinate 526 of CBFHIH010000034.1, forward strand.
TTATCTGATTTGCTCTTGAACGCTTTATTTTAAGTAATTCTGCAATCCTAAAATAAAGATTTTCTTCATAAGCATCAATGACTGAATCAGCGCTGACTAACTTCCACAAGATCTTCATTAGCTCATTCTTGTCTTCGCTAGAGTAAGTTTCGTTAATTATTCTTATGGATGGATAAAATGAAACTGAGTTTTTTGATTCCCCTATTATCTTAGTAACAATAGTTGATATTTCACTATCTGTATTGGTAATTTTTTTTACTCTATCTTGGATTATACTAAGTTCTGTTTTATCAAGATCACCATCAATTAATGCTATTTCAATCATAAGTCTTAAAGCAATATCAAAATCATGAGAAGTAGAAATTTTTTTAATTGAATCTTTTTTGTTAAATAAATTTTTAAACATCTATGACTTCTATGGCTATTTTTAAATTAGGATATTTACAAATAAGTTTCATCAAAGATATCCGATATCAAAGACTCTCCTTTGCAGCTTACCTCAAGCAATTTTGAAAATATTCTCACATCTTCTCTCAATTCATTTTTATCAGTATTCTGAAAGTAAAAGCGTGCAAAAACTTGCCTCTCTGTTCCAATCATTTGATTTGTAACTTTATCTCCCTCAAAGAATCTTTGTAAGCATTCTTTAAAGCTTCTTAAATTTCTTATTTCCTCTAGCCCTTTAATTTGTTCAATTTTTCCTATTTTTAAAAGAACCCAACCCGTAGCAGCATAAAGTTTATCTCCAACATATCTACCAGCTAAAAGTTGTTTCATTTCATCAGTAGTTTTTGATAACGCAAAACTTGCAAGCAATTCTCTTTGATCGACATTCAAAGCATGCAACATATGAATATGCTGGCCTTCTCCCTGGAGTCTAAAACCAGGATCATATGCATAGAATCCTTCATCATCTTTAAAAAATTGAACACATAATACCCCATCTTTAATATTCAACTTTTTTAACATTGATACAAATTGTGGATTAATGGTTTCAGTAAACTCATTATGATATTTGCTTGGGTAGGTTGCTCCAATGCAAACAGGGCTTCCAGAGTGAACATT
>CBFHIH010000034.1:1690-11916 GCA_965655955.1 Candidatus Midichloriaceae bacterium
ATGGTTTCAGTAAACTCATTATGATATTTGCTTGGGTAGGTTGCTCCAATGCAAACAGGGCTTCCAGAGTGAACATTTTTAGATGTATATCTATCACCTGAGGCAGATAAATATATGTTGCCTGATATAAAAGTATAATAGATCCATAAATCGTCACAGGTCATATACTTTTCAATTAAAATTCTTCCAGACTTAGAGTTTTTAACAGCATGATCAATTCCAGCATTTAATTGTGATACATCTTTGCAGATTGATATTCCCACTCCTGCTCCATTGTCAACGGGTTTAATGAGAAGAGGGAAGTCATGAGCTTGAAATTGATAATTTTTTGTATTAAATCTTGGAGTTACCTTGATGTTATTTTTTTCACAAATTTTATTGAAACCATCTTTTGATCCAAATGCCTCTATTGTTTTTTCATTTGCATAGCAATTTAGACCAAATTCTTTACACACTTTGTAATAAGATGGCACGAGAATGTCTGCAACTCCCACAATAATCCCATCAAAGTCTATTGTTTTTAAAAAATTTATTAGGGTATCTTCATCAAGCACATCAATGTCATAAGAAATATCAGCACATTTTTTTGCAGGCGCATTTTCGTTTGGATCAATTACAATAGTGAAAATACCCAATTTTTTTATATTTTCTACAAATGCTGCTGTTTCCGGATTACCACCCAGAATAACAAGTTTATCCATCATTAAATTCCTCATAAATAATTTCTCTAGTTTAGTGACTAAATATAACTTTATATATTTTTATGAAGTAAAGGAAAAAAAATATTTTAGCAATTTTCAAAGCCCTTTATCTTTCATTTTATCTTTTGAATTATCCTTTGAACTCCTCCCCAGTTTCTTTTGCTCCTGATCCAATTCCCTCTTTGTAAAAGACTTTTTTTATAGTTAAAAATAAAATTTTTAAATCTAAATAAAATGACTGATTTTCAACATACCAAACATCAAGCTCTAATTTCTTTTTCCATGGTATGGCATTTCGACCATTAACTTGAGCCCATCCTGTAATGCCAGGCTTTGCTTGATGCCTTTTGGACTGCTCTTTTGAATATAACTTTAGATAATGCATTAGAAGAGGTCGAGGCCCAACCATGCTAATTTCTCCCTTTAAAACATTGATTAGGCTTGGAAGCTCATCGAGGCTAGTTGATCTTAAAAATTTTCCAATTCTTGTTAGTCGCAGTTCATCAGACTTTTGCGTATTCTCTGCGGTGAATTGATTTGGGTCTTCAGTCATTGTTCTAAATTTAATTAGCTTAAATGGCTTTTCATGAAGACCCGGTCTGAGTTGTTTAAAAAAGATAGGACTACCTTGAGTAAATAGAAGCACTATAATAATTAAGATAATTGGTATAGAGAATATTATTAGGCAAGCGAAGCTGCAAACAACATCGAATATCCTTTTAATTAAACTATTTTTCATTTTTGTAGACGTAATCATTTAATGAAAATCCAATTTTTTTTATTGCATCATCAATTTCATCAGGAATTATAGTTAATATTTTTATTTTTGATTCAGGGACCTTATTAGCTTGAAGTTTAACTGATATTTCTTTCGACTGTTGCATATCAACTGAGGCAATTAATATGTGATCAAAGTTGAGATCTTTTAATAAACTTATTTTTGTGATTGGAATCCCAGCCCGAACACTCTCATCATAGTCTTCATCAACCCATGCAATAATTTGAAATTGCTTAAGACCCTTTAGAGATGAATAGAGGTGTTGACCAAACGAGCCAGAGTTATAAATAATGATTTTTTGATGAGCTTGAACATTATTATATGGAAGATAAAAACCTTTTCTATCTTTAAAATTGAGCACGCCTCCTGATCTAATTATTAACAAAGCATAAAAATAATTTTTTATTTGAATTGATAAATTCATTCTTTCAGGCATTGCAATAATTGCTTTGTGAAGGTGCTGAAATAAAAGACTGAGTCGATAGTACTCTATATTAATTAAAGGAATGTTCTTAATGATTGAATCAGCCCTTTGACGATAAATATATGAAGAAGAGTCTGATATGACCATTTCTTCTGAATTTAGAATATAGGGATATGTCACCGCTGAATCCTCACCCATTACAATTTCGTTATTTACTTTATCCAAATATTCAATAACTTTTTTTGTTTTAAATAGTTTGTTCCACAAATATGTTGAAATACCATGACGAAAAAAAAATCCATTGAAAATAGCTTTGGGGATAATTTCCTCGTGGATTTTTTTTTGAGAGTATCTCCCAGTCGGAAGATGATTCTGAAGAACCTTCCTTTTTCCTAAAAAATCTCTTGTATATCCAGTTACCACTAAATCAGTTTTATTTTGTAAATGCTTTGCAAAAGACTCAATATGATTCTCTTTTACCCAGTCATCCCCATCAACAAAAGTTATGAAGTCTCCCTTTGCAGATGCAGCTCCTGCTTTTCTTGCGCTAACTAACCCTCCATTTTTTTTGTGTATAACTTTAATTCTGGGATCTTGTGCTGCTAATTTTTCACAAATTTCAGGCGCCCCATCTATTGAGCCATCATTTACTACTATAATTTCAATATTTTTATAGGATTGTTTAATTAAACTTTTCAGACAGTGATTAATATATTTTTCCACTCCATAGACAGCAACTGCAATGCTAATTAAAGTATCTTCCTTCATTTAAGCCTTCAATCCTCTAAGTTAAATTTTTTAGGTATCTTGTTTAATGACCAATTCTACATGAAAATACAGGCATTCCTGACAAACCATGATCTAGGATTTCAAAGATTGAGCCAGCAAAATTTGAAGTTGCATTGTTGGCTGTTGGGCTATCAAGATTTGCACTCGTAACAATTAATCTATCAAGTTTTTTGCCCGCAAAACAAACATTTGAAACATATTTTGCAGGGATCAATACACTTGCAATAATTTTACCTTTTTTATTTATTCTGACTATTGTCCCTGACCCCCACATAGCTACCCATAAACAGCCCTCCTGATCAAGACACATTCCATCTGGATGCCCATCTTCTTTATGAAATTTAAGCCATATTTTTTTATTAATTAAAGATCCTTTAATCTGGTGGATATCAAACTTATAAATAATTTTTTGAACAGAATCTGTATGAAATAAATAATTGCTATTACTATCGATAGCAGGACCATTTGTTACTGAGTAACCTGAATCTACAATTTCATGCGAACCATCCAAATCAAATCTTGCGAGGCCGCCCTCTGCCAGAGATTCATCTTTTTCATTCATTGACCCTGCCCAAATCCTCCCTGAAGAGTCAGCCTTGGCATCGTTAAGCCTATGGTCAGGATTTGACGGAAATGATTGATTCAGCCATTTGAAAGATTTGATACCATTTTCTGGAGTAATAGAAGCAATGCCACTTTTCATACCAAGAATTAATTGGTTTGAATTCTTGCTGGTGATGGCCCAGCTAATTTTTTCAGGCATTTTAATTTCAATTAATTTTTTATTATTTAAGTTTAATGAACAAAGCAACATATTGTTTATATCAACAAACCACAATACTTCTCTTTGAGCGTCCCAATGGAGGCCTTCCCCTAGAGAGTAGGTAGATCTCAGCAGAACTTTAGATTTCAAATGCATCTATCTAGTAATTATTATTTTTTATACTGGATCATGGAGTCGATTCGAAATTCCTCCATCTATTGAAATACATGCTCCATGGACAAATCTTAGATCTCCATTTGTTAATGAATAAACTAAATTTGCTATCTCGTTTGGTGAGCCAATTCTATTCTGAGGATGAAAGCTTGCAAGAGAAGAAATGAAATCATTGACATTTTCCAAGGAAACGCTTTCTTTAAGCATTGATGTTTCTATTGCAGCTGGTTCGATAGCATTAATTCTTAGTTTTGACCCTAAATCAACTGCCATTGCTTTTGTCATGCCACTGATAGCAGCTTTGCTAGTTGCGTACGAAACAAATCTAGGTTTTGTGAGACGAGCATGAATACTGGATATGTTAATAACAGACCCATTAGTTGGTGAAAAAAAAGGCAACAGCTTTTGTGTTAAAAAAAATGGCGCACTTAGATTTGTGCTAAGTGTTGAGTTCCAGCTTTCAATGCTAATTTCTTCAGTCTTTTCTGTAATTTGTACAGCAGCATTATTAATCAACAAATTCAGATCATTTCCATCAAGCAAATCTTTAATTTCTTCAATTAAATTTTTAGATATGGTTGGATTATTTGCAAATTTACTTAGATCAACCTTAATGAACTTTTCGGTATGAGATGCTGAATGTTTATCTTTGATATCCAGACCTATAACACAATAGCCATGATTGATTAATTTCATTGAGATCGCTTGTCCAATTGAACCTTCCGAGCCGGTAATTACTGCGTATTTATTTTTTATATTTTTACTCATATCATCTGTTAAATTTTCTTTCTGCTTCCCAAGCATGTCTAATTATTTCATCTAATGAAGTATATTTAGGTTTCCATTTTAGAGTTTCTTTTGCTAATTTAGAGTTAGCAACTAGTACAGCGGGATCACCGTCTCTTCTTGGTTTGTTAATAACTTGAATTTCTTTATTAGTGATCTTTTTTGCAGTTGTTATGACTTCTTTTACAGAAAAGCCCTCTCCATTGCCTAAATTCAATGCAATACTTTTACTGTTTTTAAATAAATAATTGATTGCTAACAAATGAGCGGCACACAAGTCATTGACATGAATGAAATCCCGTATGCATGTTCCATCCCTTGTGTCATAATTAGACCCAAATAACGAAATATCTTTGCGCCTCCCAGATGCAGCCATTAATACAAGTGGTATTAAATGAGTTTCTGGATCATGTCTTTCACGCAAGTCGCTACTAGGATCTGCTCCGGCCGCATTAAAGTAACGCAAGCAGGCTGACTTTAATCCATATGCTGAGTCAAAATCTTTTAATATATTTTCTACCATAAGTTTTGATTGACCATATGGATTGATTGGATTCTTGGGATGATTTTCATCAATTGGAGTATATTCTGGGTCTCCAAAAATTGCTGCTGTGGAAGAAAAAATAAATTTTTTCACATTAAATTTAATTAATGATCTTAGTAAATTTAGTGTATTGAAAACATTATTATCATAATACTTCATTGGGTCTTTGACTGACTCACCCACCTCAATTGAAGATGCAAAATGCATTACAACATCAAATTGATCACTTTTAAAAGCATAGTCAATATCTGCTTGGTTGCTTAGATCACCCATGACAAACTTACCATGCTTCACAGAATCCTCATGACCTGATGAAAGATTATCAAATGTTGTAACATCATGACCATGCTCTCCTAAAGTTTTAACCATGTGAGAACCAATATATCCAGCACCGCCGATTACAAGTATGGATAGGTGTTTTTGTAGAAAACTTTCTTTCATTTTTTAAATTAAAAGCATTGATACAGCACTATGCCTATTTTAAATGTATTTACCAACTATTACTAAATTTGCTATTTTCAATTTTTTTTTGAATAAGGCTAAAATAATCTTAATCAATATTACAATATATCTATGAATAAGAAATATGCATGGCCAAGCTTCTCTGCAGGGGAATCTAAGATAGTTTCGGATGTCTTGCTTTCTAATAAAGTAAATTATTTATTTGGTGATAATGGAGCAAAATTTGAAAAGGGTTTTTCAAATTTTTCGCAAACAAAATATGCATTAGCTGTTGCAAACGGAACGCTTGCTTTAGATTTGTGCTTGAGATCTCTACATCTTAATAAAGGGGATGAAGTTTTGGTTACAAGCAGAAGTTATGTTGCTAGCGCATCTTCCATTGCTCTTTTAGGCGCGGTACCAGTTTGGTGCGATGTTGATTTAAATTCTCAAAATATTGATATTAGCGAAATAGAAAAAAATTATTCAAAAAAAACTAGGGCAATACTCTGCGTTCACTTTGCAGGGTTCCCATGTGATATGGATAAAATAACTAGCTTTGCAAAATCAAAAAATATCTTTGTGATAGAGGATTGTGCTCAGGCTCATGGAGCAAGACTAAACGGAAGAAGTGTGGGGAGTTTTGGTCATATCTCAGCTTGGTCTTTTTGTAACGACAAAATAATGTCATTGGGCGGAGAAGGCGGGATGGTGACTACAAACTCAAAGCACTTTCACCAGTTTATTTCTTCTTTTAATAATCATGGTAAAAATTTAAAAAAATATTATTCATCCAAGAAACATAAAAATTTTCCCTATATTCATGACTCCCTTGGCTCAAATTATAGGTTAACAGAGATGCAGTCCGCATTAGGCATTTATCAATTATCAAAAATGAAATCCTGGCATGCTTTAAGAAAAAGAAATGCTCAGGTTTATATTGATTCTGTTGCTGAATTGAAGATTGCTATAACCCCAATTATTCCTTCATCTATTCAACATGCATGGTACAAGCTATACATTACTCTTGATCCAAAGTTATTTAAGAAAAGTATTTCTAGGGAATTCGTTATCGAAAAGCTCAATCAACATATGGTACCTTGTTCTTTTGGTGGATCTGGAGAGATTTATAGAGAAAAGGCATTTAAAAATGTAAGTTACTTAAAACCAGGAACATTAATAAATGCAAGTTTCTTAGAAAAAAACTCAATAATATTGCAAGTACATCCGACAATCTCCTTAAAAGAAATTAGAAGGAGAGCTAGTATCTTAAAACGAGTGCTAATTAATGCTCAAAAATAGCAGTTTATGGCAATGAAAAAATGAATATTGGTTATTACCAAAAAAAGTTAATTATTTATGCAAATGATTTTCTTTTAGCTTTGATATGCTGGTTAGTTTTTGGTCCTCCTATGGCTACCGTTATAGCTTCAGAATTTTCGTCTGGAATATTTGATATATTATTGAGAGAATGGAAATCATTTGTTATGCCTATTCTGCTTGCTCAAACCTATCTCTATTTCTTTGGCTTTTATAAAACTATTATAAAATTTTTTGATTCCAAAGATTCAATTTTCATAACTTCAACTGGGTCTCTTGTTTTTGGTTTGAGCTGGTCGGTAATGCATGTATATCAATTTCAGATTATCTCTACTTCATTTTTGTCCGTAGCCTTTTTGCAAGGCCTCCTCCTTGCAGCTGTTTTATATGCTTTTTTAAATATATCTAGAGATTTAGCAAGACACTTTTTATATCCTCATGATACTAACATTGATGCAAGACCAGTTATTATTTATGGTGCGGGTTCCTCGGGGAATGAGCTTTTCCAATCAGTTCTTCTTGATCCAGCTCTTAAAGTGGTTGCTTTTTATGATGACTCGAGACAACTTAAAGATCGACAAATTAACAATATACCAATTCTAGGATCTTTCAAAAAATTAAAAAGTTTTAAAAAACAATATGATAATCTTGAGGTTTTGCTTGCCTTGCCCTCAATTAACACAAAAACAAGACGAGCAATTATCTCTAAATTAGAGGATATTCAAGTTGCAGTGAGAACCGTTCCATCTTTTCATGAGTTGATATCAGATCAAAAAAGAATGACAGATATACAAAATTTGTCTCTTGATGATTTGCTCCCAAGAGGACGCGTTGAGTCTGATACAATTTCAGGTGCTGAAAACCTTAATATCTTAATTTCTGGAGCAGGGGGGTCAATAGGTTCTGAAATTGCACGCCAGGTTCTTAGTCAAAACCCAGTCTCACTTATTTTGCTTGAGGTTTCGGAATATAATTTATATGTTGTTGAAAAAGAATGTAGCGCGATCAAAAAATCTAAAAATTTAGATACTCAGATAATTCCTTATCTTGGGGATATACGTGATAAAAAGCACTTAAATAACTTTTTTCAAAAATATAAAGTTAACTCTGTTTTCCATTCAGCAGCATATAAGCACGTGCCATTGGTTGAAGATCAAAATAATATTATTAAAGCATGTGAAAATAATATTTTAGGTACCTATAATCTTGCCTTAGCTTCGATTGATAATAATGTTGATTCATTCGTCATGATTTCAACTGATAAAGCGGTTCGACCATCAAACATTATGGGGGCCTCTAAAAGAATGGCAGAAATGTTAATTCAATCTTTGGATTGTGAAAGCTCAAATACAAAATTTTCTATGGTTAGGTTTGGAAATGTGATCAATTCTTCGGGATCAGTAATTCCATTGTTTCTAGATCAAATCTCTAAAGGTGGGCCAGTGACCGTTACAGATAAAAATGTTACTAGATACTTCATGACTATTCCAGAGGCAGCGAATCTTGTTCTTCAGGCCTCAGAGATGGCGCAAGGGGGAGAGGTATTTATTTTAGATATGGGAGAGCAGCTTAACATTATGGATTTAGCAAAAAGATTAGTGCATTTATCCGGAAGAAGTATTGCTAAAAACAATAAAGAAGATGGTATTGAAATTATTGAGGTGGGTTTGCGTCCCGGAGAAAAGATGTTTGAGGAGTTGCTTATTTCTGGAGACCAACTAAAAACAAAAAATCCTAAAATTTTTAAATCAATAGAATCATTTCCATCGATTGAGCAAATGAGAGATGTTATTGAACAAGTTGTTGTAGCCATTGATCAAAATGAACATTTAAAACTAATTCAAATTTTTAAAGATAATGTTGAAGGATATATAAAAAATGACTTATAAAAATTATTTAATACTTATGGGGATATTTTTCTCCCCCTTGCACCTTTTCTCAATAGATTTAAATCAACTGGTGCTGGAAGATGGTTTTGAAATATCTATTTTTGCAGATAATTTGGAGTCCCCTAGGCAGATGGCTGAAGGCAAAAACGGAACTATTTTTGTTGCAGAGCGCTCAGGTCAAATAGTTGGATTAATTGATTCTGATAATAATGGGCAGGCTGACCAAAAAATTGTTATTGCAAATTCTTTGACATATTCAACCGGCCTTAGTCTTTTCAATGGAGATTTATATTTTTCTGAAGTTAGTAAGATTTGGAAGATTGAAGATGTTGAAAAGTGGATTAGTGGTTACACAATTGACCCAAGTTTGCCTGCAAAAATTCTTGTTGTAGATAATCTACCTGATGATCAATGGCATGGTTGGAAATGGCTAAAGCATGATCAAGAGGGGGGAATTTATTTTAATATTGGAGCCCCATGCAATATTTGTCTATCGGAAAATCCTCAATATGCTTCAATTTTAAAGTATCAGAATAATAAGCTTAATTATATTGCTAGGGGGGTTAGGAATAGTGTTGGGTTTGATTTTCACCCAGTTAGTAAGCTACTTTTTTTTACTGATAACGGAAGAGATTGGCTTGGAGATGACACCCCATCTTGCGAGTTAAACAGAGTAGATTTTGATGGCCAATTTTTTGGCTACCCATTTAAGCATGCATCAAACGTAGTTGATCCAGAATTTGGCCATATAAATCCCGGCTATGATTTTGTTGATCCAATCTTAGAACTTGGCGCTCATGTTGCTCCTACAGGCATAAGTTTTTATAACGCTGGAATGTTTCCAGCAAAAATGAAAAATAATCTTTTCATCGTATTGCATGGCTCATGGAACAGATCTGAAAAAGTTGGCTATAAAGTGATTCGAGTTGAGATAGATGAAAGTGGTAATGCTATTAATAGTAACGATTTTATTACTGGCTGGCTAAGAAATGGCAAAGTTTTAGGAAGACCTTCAGCTCCATTGGTTAGAAATGATGGAAGTCTTTTGATATCTGATGATAAAGCAAATGTTATATATCAAGTAACATATCAAAATTGATTATGAGAGAGTATTGCTAGCTAACATAATGATTGATTTTAACCAGTCTTTACAAATCGCCAAATCAGCAGCATTGCTTGCTGGAGAATTTTTGTTAGAAGCTCAGGGAAGCGATCTTAAAATTTTGTTAAATCAAGGTAGAGATCTTAAGCTACAACTTGATATTGATACTGAGAAGATTATAAAAGATTACATATCATCTCATAGCAATTATTCAATCCTGGGAGAAGAGACTGGCCTAAGCGATAAACTGGGAGAATTCTCTTGGGTTATAGACCCCCTTGATGGCACATCAAATTTTTTAAGGGGTATTCCAATCAGTTGCATTTCTATTGCATTAGTGCATGAATTGGAACCAGTACTAGGGGTCATTTATGACTTTAATCATAAGGATCTTTACTTTGGACATAAGGAATCTAAAGCTTATATGAATGATCAAGAAATCCAGGTTTCGTCATTATCTTTAAAAAATGAATCTACTTTAGTTACTGGCATACCAGCAAAAACTGATTATTCAG
>CBFHIH010000035.1:0-10819 GCA_965655955.1 Candidatus Midichloriaceae bacterium
GGATACCTATTATTAAAGTGAGAGCAAATCCCTTGATAACGCCAGATCCAAAGATGTAAAGTATAACTCCAGCTGCGATCGTGGTGATGTTGGAGTCTAATATAGTGCCAAAGGCAAATTTATACCCCGTGTGAAGCGATGCAAGCACGCTTCTTCCGCCTTTTCTTTCTTCTTTTATCCTTTCGAATATCAGTACATTTGCATCAACTGCCATTCCGAGAGTAAGCACTATTCCTGCTATTCCAGGAAGTGTCAATGTTCCTTCGAGAATGGACAGGATGGCTATGATCATAACGAAGTTTATGATAAGTGCGAAGCAAGCTATTAAGCCAAATAGTCTATAATATCCAATCATAATGATGAAGACCAATATGCTGGCTATGATGCAAGATTTTATACCGTCTTGTATAGATTTTGCTCCAAGGGTTGGGCCTATTATTTTTTCTTCAACTATTTTCAATGGTATTGGGAGTGCACCAGATTTTAGTAGCAAAGCTAGCTCTGTTGCTGTTTCGTTTGTGAAATTTCCTGAAATGATACCTTCCCCTGATAAGATCGGTTCTCTGATTGTTGGAGCACTGATAACTTTGCCATCCAAGATAATTGCGAGAATTTTGTTGGTGTTTTTTGCGGTTATTTCTGCAAATATTTGAGATCCTAAGTTGTTGAGTTGAAATTTAATTACAGGTTCTCCGAGTTGTCCTTGAGATATTCCTATGGAATTTAGCATGTCTCCAGTCATTAAAGGGGTATTGTTGATGGCTACCACTTCACCATTTGCGGTATGAATGAGTTTAGAGTCCATCAAGATCATCAGTCTTTCATTTTCACTTAATGTATTAAAATCTGTGTGATGTGCTAAGTGGAATGTTAGGTGAGCAGTTTTGCCAATTAGGTTTTTTATCTTATTTGGGTTTTCCACTCCTGGGACTTGTAATAGTAGCATGTCATCTCCGAATGATTGGATGCTAACTTCCTTATTCCCAATGATGTCTATGCGTTTTTGAAGAACTTCCATGCTTTGGTGAGCGGCCTCCTCAAGGAGTCTCTTTTCGTATTCAGGATTGAATGAGAGCTGTATAATGTTTTTATTATCATCTAATCTTGTGACAGAGATTTCCTGGTTATTGATAATCTTCTTCAGCTCCTTCAGTTGAGCTTTTTGTTCTTGTTCATCAAATTCGATAAATATATCATTATCTTTCTTTTGCAGGTTGCGATATTTGATGTTGTGTTCTTGAAGTTTGTTGCTTATGAAGTTGGAGAATACGTTGAACTTCTCTTCAAGGTAATTTTTTGTGTCCATTTCTATGGTTAGTGAAATTCCGCCTTTTAAATCAAGTCCTAATCTCATTTTTTGTTGTGTGAAAAATGGTATTTCATTTACATTGAGAAAGAAAGTTGGTATTGAAAAATATATTGAAAGCAGAACGATTATTGATACGATGAATGTTCTTACTTTAGAGATATGTAACATGCTTTATATATACAATTTGTAGAGCAAAAATAGGTAATATTTTAGGTTTATGCAACAAAAATATAAAATAGCACCAATTGTGCTGGCAGCAGGAAAGGGGGTTAGGATGAAGTCTTCTGTTCCAAAGGTTATGCATGAATTAGCCTGCAAGCCATTGATAGAGTATGTTTTGGAGGTCGCTTATTCAGTTTCTGATTTAGTGCATGTGGTTGTTAATGATAGTATCAAGAGTAATGAGGGATTTGCGAAGTTGCTGAGCAAATATAATGCCAAGATGTGTATGCAGATTGGTAATGGAACTGCAGCTGCAGTCTATTCTTGTTTTAATGCATGTGACATCACTGATGATTTGATCTTAATTTTATATGGAGACACGCCTTTGATTGATGAAAAGGTTGTCAATGGTTTGGTTAAGGGGATTAAAGCTGGAAGTGATCTTTCTTTGGTGGGGTTTTTGTCTGATAATCCATATGGATATGGTAGATTAATATGCGAGAATGGTAATGTTGTCGACATTATAGAGCAAGCAGATTTAAAGGAGGAGCAAAAGCAAATTAAGCTTTGCAACGCTGGAATTATGTTGATAAAAAAGGATATTCTTCGTGATTTTATAGATTCTTTGAATATAAACCCTAAAGTAATTGATGAATATTATCTCACTGATGTTGCTAGATATGCCACTCAGAAAAATTGCAAGATTTCTTATTATGTGGAGGATGAGAACAAGGTTGTGGGTATTAATGATCTGCCGCAGCTTATTAATGCAGATCTCTTTTTGCAAAAACTGATTGTGCAGAATGCGTATCAGAATGGTGTAAAGGTGATTAAACCCGAGACTAGTTATTTTTCTTCGAGTGTTATTTGGGATGAGGATGTTACTGTATTTCCTAATGTGTTTGTTGGGAATGACGTTGTTTTTGAAAAGAATGTTGTTGTCAACTCTTTTTCTTACATAGAAGGCGCTGTTATAAAAGAGGGGTCTGTGCTTGGTCCTTTTGTCCGCATTAGGTCTAATAGCGTTGTTGGCGATAGATCTAAGATTGGCAATTTTGTGGAAGTAAAAAATGCTATTTTGGGTAAGGGGGTAAAGGCTGCACATTTATCATATGTTGGTGATGTGAAGGTTGATGATTTGGTAAATATTGGCGCTGGGACTGTGTTTTGTAACTATGATGGCGTAAGAAAGCATCAAAGTGTTGTGGGGAGCGGTGTTTTTATAGGGGCGAATTCTTCTATAATATCTCCTATTAAGATAGGGAAGGGGAGTAAGATTGCTGCTGGTACTGTTGTGACTAAGGATGTTCAAAATGATGAGCTGTCTATCTCTCGTGTTCCTCAAAAAAACTTACCATATAAGAAAAAATAACATAATATTTTGTGGACAAACGGCTTTTTAGTTGTTATTAAATATATTGGTCAGATTATGGGACTTTAGCTCAGTTGGTCAGAGCACGCCGCTCATAACGGTGTGGTCGTAGGTTCAAGTCCTACAAGTCCCACCACTATGAAATTTCGTTTATTATCTTGACTTTGTTGAAAAGTTGTATAGATTTTTACTTTTAAAGAACTGATGAAGATGCGACTTATAAGCTTTGTAAAACAATCTGTGTTTGAAGGGAAGAAGGTTTCTTGGCCTTCGTTGAAAGAGTCTTCTATGGGCTCTTTTCTTGTGCTTGTGGCTGTTTGTGTATCATCTTTGTTCTTCCTTTTCATAGATAATCTTTCTTATAAGTTTGTTTCATTCATACTTGGTGTTGAGAAGTAAAATGGCTTGTAATTGGTATATAATCAATGTTCTTTCTGGCTATGAAAAAAAGGTCGTTAGCCTAATTAAGGAAGCAGCAGAAAAAGCTGGGTTAAGTAAGTTTTTTGGTGAATTTGTTGTTCCTGTTGAAAATGTGGTTGAGGTTAAGAAGGGCAAAAAAGTTCCTTCTGAGAAAAAGATATTTCCTGGTTATATGTTAGTAAATATGGAATTAAACGACGTCACTTGGAATTTAGTTAAGAGTGTGAAGTATGTGGGAAGGTTTTTAGGGGGAGGTAATGTTCCTCAGCCGGTTCCAGAGCATGAGGTCTTAAGAGTTATTAAGCAGGTTGAAGAAGGCGTTGTTGTTAAGGAGGTCGCTCATAACTATAGGGTTGGCGAAAGTATAAAGATTATTGATGGTGTTTTTGATACGTTTGACGGCTTTGTAGAGGAAGTGGATGAAGAGAAAAGTAGATTGAGGGTGTTGGTCTCGATTTTTGGGAGAGAAACTCCTGTGGATTTGGAATTTTCTCAAGTAGAGAAAAGGTAATTTTATTATAAGGTAGCGTGAAGTGAAAAAAAGTATAGGAGAAATAAAGTTGCAGATTCAGCCAGGAAAGGCTAATCCTGCTCCTCCAATTGGTCCTGCATTGGGTCAAAAGGGTTTGAATATACCTGAGTTTTGTAAGCAGTTTAATGATAGGACCAAGGATATGGATAAGGACATGAGTGTTCCTGTTATTATTACTGCATATGCTGATAGGAGTTTTACTTTCGTTTTAAAATCTCCTCCTGTTTCTAATTTACTAAGAAAATACAGCTCAATACCTAAGGGGTCTTCTGCTCCTGGAAGAGATTTCGTGGGTAAAATAAGTCCAGGGGATGTTGAAAAAATAGCAAAGATAAAGCTCTCTGATATGGGAGTTGATGATGTTGAGGCTGCGAAAAAAATGGTTATGGGTACCGCTAGATCTATGGGTATTGAGATCGATGAATGAAATAGGGTTTGTTTATGGGTAAAAGAATGGATAAGCTAAGTCGCGATGATTTTTTCTCAAGAGAAATAAGTGTTGATGATGCGATAGCTTTTTTCTTGAATGATTATAAGGCGAATTATTCAGCTAAGTTTGATGAAACCTTTGAGGTTGCTATTAAGCTAAATATAGATGCTAAGAAATCTGATCAGGTTGTTAGAGGGGCAGTTGCTATGCCTAATGGATTAGGTAAGTCAGTGAAGATTGTTGTTATAGCTTCGGATGATCTTTTGGATGTAGCTAAGAAATCTTCTGCCAATCGTGTTGGAGGAGAGGATTTGATTGATGAAATAAAGGCTGGTTTTTTGGATTTTGATGTTTGTGTTGCGACTTCCAAGATGATGCCTAAAATTGCTGCGATTGCAAAGATATTGGGGCCAAAAGGCTTGATGCCTAATCCTAAATTGGGGACTGTGACTGACGATGTTGTTGGTGCCGTTGAGAACATAAAGAAGGGTAAGGTTAATTTTAGAAATGATAAAAGTGGCATTGTTCATGCTGGAATAGGAAAGATTAGTTTTTCTGCATCGCAGATAAAAGGCAATTTTCGCGCTTTATATGATTGTATAATTTCTTGCAAGCCAGAGAAGGTTAAGGGTTCTTATGTTAAGGATTTGTTTTTTTCCACGTCTCAAGGTCCTTCTATAAAGCTTGACTTAAAGACGGTATTGTCTTAGGATCTCTTCCAGTTGAAAGATATGTGAATTATTTGTATGGTATTGAAGTGAATAAAGAGCAAAAAGCCCTTGTAGTGGAGAAATATTCCCAGCTGCTGGAATCATATAGCTCGATTTTCTTGTTAGAAAACTTGGGAGTCAATGTTTTTGATTCTAAGGCTATCAGGGGGAAATTTAAGTCTTTGGATGTAAAGTTCTTGATGGTTAAGAACACACTTGCTAAGCGTGCTGTTAAGGGTACGAAATTTGAGAATATAGCTGATCATTTTTCAGGGCCAGTGATGATGGCTTGTGCCAATGAGCCTATTCAAGCTTCCAAATCCATAGTTGAGTTTTTGGATAAGGATGCTAAGTTTAGGATTATTTGTGGTTCTGTTGAGGGTCGAGAGGTATATGCTGACGAAGTGCTTGCGTTGTCTAAATTGCCTGGTATTCTTGAGATCAGAGCGGGTCTTGTTGCGTTGTTGCAATCTCCTGCTTCTAAGATCTTGAGTTTAGCTAAAGAGCCTGGTGCCAGGCTTGCTAGGCTGTTAAGCATGCGTTAAAAATTTAAATAAAAAAGGAGTTTAAAATGGCGGACTTGGATCAAATAGTAGATCAGTTATCTCAGTTGAGTGTTGTGGAAGCTGTGGATTTATCAAAGAAATTAGAGGAGAAGTGGGGAGTGAGTGCTGCGGTTGCTGCTGCTCCAGTTGCTGCTCAGGCATCTGCTGAAGGTGGTGTTGCTCAGGAAAAGTCAGAATTTGATGTTATCCTGGATTCTGCTGGTGATGAAAAGATCAAGGTGATCAAAGAGGTAAGGGCTGTAACGGGATTGGGGTTGAAAGAATCTAAGGAGCTTGTTGAAGGAGCGCCTAAGGCTTTGAAATCTTCTGTTTCAGCAAAAGAGGCTGAGGAGCTCAAGGCTAAGTTAGAAGCTGTGGGCGCGAAAGTCTCTATAAAGTAGGCTGAGAATTAACGTTCTGTTTTTCATAACTTTTTAAGGTATACTTTTGTCTAGATATCTATCTAAGAATCGCGTCCGCTATAGCTTCGGTAAAGTCGTGGGCAACGTCTCTATTCCAAATTTGATTAAAGTTCAAAGAGACTCTTATGAGGATTTTTTGCAAATTTCCACACCTTCTGATGCCAGGAAATCTCAGGGTTTGCAAAATGTTTTGAGAGAAGTATTTTCTATTGATGATCTTGATAAAAAAGCTGCTTTAGAATATATAGGATATAATCTTGAATCTCCAAGATATGAGCCAGATGAGTGTATGAAGAGAGGGGTTAGTTATTCTTCGCTTTTGAAAATTGATCTTAGGCTGGTTATATGGGATATTGATCAGGAGACTGGTGTTAAAGAAATGGTTGGGATAAAGGAGCAAGAAGTTCATTTATGTGATGTGCCATTGATGACTGATCAGGGTACCTTTATCATCAATGGTGCTCAAAGGGTTATTGTCTCTCAGTTGCACAGATCTCCTGGCGTTTTCTATACTCATGATGATGGTAAGAGCGTTGCTTCTGGAAAGTTTTTGTATTCTGCCAGAATAATACCTTACCGAGGTTCTTGGCTTGATTTTGAATTTGATGCAAAAGATATTCTTTATTTTAGAATAGATAGGAAGAGAAAACTTTATGCCACTACCCTTTTAATGGCTTTAGGTTTGACAAGGGGTGATGTAATTAAAGAATTTTATTCTCCAATTTCATATTCTATCAAAGATGATGCGTTTGTGAAGCATTTTAACCCTGACCTCTATAAAGGTATAAAGCCTGAATTTGATGTTTTGGATTTTAAAACCAAAACTGTCATCCTTGAAAAGGGAAAGAGAGTTCTTCCAAGGATTCTTAATTCACTTGAATCAGCCGGTTATGAAGAGTGTTATTCTGAAGATGCTTCTTTGTTTGGATATTATGTTTATGAAGATATAGTTGATGAGTCTAGTGGTGAGGTTTTAGTTGAATTTGGGACAAAGGTTAATGAGGAAGTTTTAGGTATTATCAGATCTTTGAAAATTTCTAATGTGAAGTTTTTTGATCCTGATAATAGTGATGTTGGTTCATATATAAAAGACACTTTGTTATTGGATAAAAATGACAATGAGCAAGAATCTTTGGTGGATATATATAAGATTCTGAGGCCTGGTGAGCCGTCTACTCCTGAGGTGTCTAAGCAGTTATTTCACTCGTTATTTTTTGATAAGGATAGATACGACCTTTCTTCTGTGGGTAGAATGAAGATAAATAAAAAGCATGATTTGGATATAGATGAGGGTGTCTCTGTTCTAACTAAGCGAGACATTATGGTGATAGTTAGACATTTGTTGTTGCTGAAATCGGGTAATCGTGTAGTTGATGATATTGACAGTTTATCAAACAGAAGGGTTCGTTCTGTCGGCGAATTGGTGGAGAATCAATTTGCTATTGGTTTAGTGAAAATGAAAAAATCTATACAGGAGAAGTTTGTTTCTTTTGAGCCTGATGATGTAATGCCTAATGATCTGATTAATTCAAAAATATTGTCTTCGACACTAAGAGAATTTTTCGGTATATCTCAATTGTCTCAATTTATGGATCAGGTTAATCCTTTGTCAGAAATCACTCATAAAAGGAGACTTTCTGCTCTTGGGCCCGGTGGTTTGACGAGAGATAGGGCTGGATTTGAGGTTAGGGATGTTCATCCCACACATTATAGTAGAATATGTCCGATCGAAACCCCTGAAGGTCAAAACATAGGCTTGATTAGTTCGTTAGCCACGCATGCAGATATAAATAAATATGGCTTTATTGAAAGTCCATATAAAGTTGTGAAAGATGGATACGTTACTGATGAAATTGTCATGGTAACAGCTATTGAAGAAGAAAGATATACGATAGCTAAAGCTACCACTCTTCTTGATGATGAGGGCAAGATTGTGGATGAGATTGTTGTGTGTCATAAAAAAGGAGAAGTGATCAACGCTCACCGAGAGGTTATTGATTTAATAGATCTTTCTCCTCAGCAATTGGTGTCTGTTGCTGCGTCTTTGATACCCTTTTTGGAAAATGATGATGCAAATAGGGCTTTGATGGGTTCTAACATGCAAAGGCAGGCAGTTCCTTTGATGCGAAATGAAGCACCTTTAGTTGGAACGGGCATGGAAAAGGTGGTGGCCTCTGATTCTGGTGCCGTTGTTGTTGCACGTAGATCTGGAGTTGTAGACCAAGTTGATTCGAAAAGAATTGTGATTAAGGTAAAAGATTCGATCAATTCAGAGATTAAAGGAGTTGATATATACAATTTAATTAAGTTTGACAAATCAAACCAAGGAACTTGCGTTAATCAAAAGCCAATAGTTAATGTCGGTGATTTTGTGTGTATTGGAGATATCGTTGCCGATGGTATGTCTACAGATAATGGTGAATTAGCGCTTGGAAAAAATGTGCTGGTTGCCTTTATGCCCTGGAATGGATACAATTTTGAGGATTCAATTTTGCTTTCGGAAAGATTGTTGAAGAAGGATGTTTATACTTCTATTCATATTAATGAATATGAGGTTGTTGCGCGTGATACAAGGTTAGGTCCTGAAGAAATAACCAGAGATATTCCGGACACGATTGAAGAAAATCTAGCGCATCTGGATGAAAAAGGTATAGTTAATATAGGAGCAAAAGTTGAGGCAGGCGATATTCTTGTTGGAAAAGTTACTCCTAAGTCTGAATCTCCTCTTACCGCAGAGGAAAAGTTATTAAGGGCAATTTTTGGAGAAAAAGCTGCTGATGTAAGAAACACTTCATTAAAGCTGCCTTCAGGAGAAAAAGGCGTGGTTGTTGATGTTAAGATATTTACTAAGCGTGGTGTCATTAAAGATGAGAGGGCGCTGGCATTAGAAAGGATTGAGATAGAAAAATTTGCAAAAGATAAGGAGGATGAGAAAGAGATAATTATAAATTATGTTTTAGCTCGTTTGAAGGATATGTTGTTCAATAAAGAGTTATCAAATGATGCTGTTGTTGATAAAAAATTATTTGAATCTCTTCCTATAAAAAAACTTTTTGCGCTTAAGTTGAAAGATGGTGATTTAGTTGATGAATTATTAAAATTACAGGATTTCTATAATTCATATGTTGATAAATTAGAAGCGACGTATAATAAGAAATTGGAGAAATTACAAAGTGGGGATGATCTTCCTCAGGGTGCTTTGAAGGTTGTGAAAGTTTATGTGGCAAACAAACTAAAGATTCAGCCTGGAGATAAGATGGCTGGTAGACATGGTAATAAAGGGGTTGTTTCCAAGATTTTGCCTGTTGAGGATATGCCATTTTTGGAAGATGGAACACCAGTGGATATAGTCCTGAATCCTTTGGGCGTTCCTTCAAGGATGAACATAGGTCAGATTTTAGAGACTCATCTTGGTTGGGGAGGCTTTGTTGTAGGGCAAAACCTCAAAAAAACTATAAAAAACTGCATCAATGCTAAAGATGAAGTGTTGAGAGACTGTTTGAAAGATGCATTTCAATATAGCTCTAGATCTTGTAATGATGAGATAAATGCTTTTATAGATAAATTAGAGCGCAAGGATTTAATCTCTTTATATAACGATTCCATAAAGGGCATAAAGTTTGCTTCTCCTGTTTTTGATGGTGCTAAAGAGTCGGATATCAATGGCTGTTTAGAAAAAGCTGGGGTTGATTTGACTGGTCAAGAATATTTGAGAGATGGAAAAACGGGTGAGCGTTTTGATAGAAAGGTCACAGTTGGTTATATATATATGATGAAGTTAGATCATCTGGTTGATAAAAAAATTCACGCGAGATCTGTAGGACCATATAGTCTTGTGACCCAACAGCCTTTAGGAGGAAAATCTCATTTTGGTGGGCAGAGGTTTGGGGAAATGGAAGTGTGGGCTCTTCAAGCTTATGGCGCTGCTTATACATTACAAGAAATGCTTACTGTGAAGTCTGATGACGTAACTGGGAGAATAAAGGCTTACGAGGCTATAGTGAGAGGTGAAAATGGATTTAATTCTGGTTTACCTGAGTCCTTTAAAGTGATGATTAAAGAGATTAGTTCTTTAGGTTTAAACATAGAAGTTCAAAAATTTGATAATTCAGATCAATAAATTGAGGTATAAAAGGTGGTTTTAAATTATTTAAACCCAGATCTAGATAAAGACTTTGATGCTATTAAGGTATCTATAGCTAGTCCAGATAAAATTAGATCATGGTCATATGGGGAGGTTAAGAGACCTGATACCTTGAATTATAGAACCATCAAGCCTGAGAACGGAGGATTGTTTTGTTCAAAGATATTTGGTCCTGTAAAGGATTATGAATGTCTTTGTGGCAAGTATAAGAGAATGAAATACCGTGGCACTGTGTGTGAAAAATGCGGTGTAGAAGTGACGACTTCTAAAGTTAGAAGAGATAGAATGGGGCACATAGAGCTTGCATCTCCTATAGTCCATATATGGTTTTTGAGATCTCTTCCTTCAGTCATTTGTACCTTATTAGATGTTCAGTTGAAGAAATTAGAAAAAGTCTTGTATTATGATGCTTATATCGTGAATGATCCTGGTATAACAAATTTTGAATATGGACAGCTTTTATCAGAAGATGAATATTATAAGGCTTTAGATCATTATGGTGAAGACACTTTTTCAGCAGGAATAGGTGCTGAGATTATACAATCTATGCTAAAAGATGTTGATTTAGCAGAAGAGAAGCTCTCCTTAAGAGCTTTGTTAAAAGAAACTTCTTCTGAGACTAACAGGAGAAAGATAGTCAAGAGACTAAAGCTTGTTGAAGAATTTTTAGAATCTGGAAATAAACCTGAGTGGATGGTTCTTGAAGTTTTGCCTGTCATGCCTCCAGATTTAAGGCCTTTGGTGATGTTAGATGGAGGTAGATTTGCTACTTC
>CBFHIH010000035.1:10829-11120 GCA_965655955.1 Candidatus Midichloriaceae bacterium
AGAAACAACAGGCTTGCAAAGCTTATAGAATTAAGAGCTCCTGACATCATAATACGAAATGAGAAGAGGATGCTACAAGAAGCTGTGGATTCGTTGTTTGACAATAGTAGAAAAAGTAAAGTTGTTAAATCCACAAATAAGAGACCTCTCAAGTCTTTATCTGATATGTTAAAAGGTAAGCACGGAAGGTTTAGGCAAAATCTATTGGGTAAAAGGGTTGATTATTCTGGAAGATCCGTAATAGTTGTTGGTCCGGATCTAAAGCTGCATCAATGTGGTCTTCCAAAAAGA
>CBFHIH010000036.1:0-10178 GCA_965655955.1 Candidatus Midichloriaceae bacterium
GTTTGCTCAACATTCCCTTTAAGTCTTGGGAATCCAAGATATCCATCTCCTTTAAGATGTTAACTCATCTGTCTTGAACTATAAAAGATTTTTCTTTTTTTATTTCTTGAATATTGAGGCATGATATAAAGTCTCTGAGTTCTTGACGGGCAGCAACCAAAGAGCTGTTCAGTTTAATTTTATCAACTTTTTTCACATCGAGCAAAGTTAATCCATCAAGAAATAATTCTTTGAATATGACGCGGTCTCCAAATCCAGGAGCAACCTTAAATCCCAACCGTTTACTCAGTGCTTCTAAAGCTACTCCGATGTTGGCTTTGTTTATTACGTCAATTGAAGGCAATCTGTTTCTCACAACAAACCACTGCACCTCTTTTTTTAAGAACATAGCTCTGCGTTTTTTTTCTTCCCAAAACATAGCGCTATAAATTCCTGGTATTGCTTTTGTAAAGTCTTTAGGATCTATTTTCCCTAATAAATCGACATCAATGAAACTGTCGTTTATAGGTGTGATCACAATATCAGATAAATAATGAGCATGTCTGCTAATTAAATTATCATTTCCTGGAGTGTCTATGACTAAAAAATCTATTTTTTGTTTTCTGGTTTCGTGTATGAGATTTTCAAGTGATTTTACGTCACTCTGTGTGAATGATAGCTCTGTTTTAGGATCTTTTTGTATATTAAGTTCTAATAAATCAGGGATTTGGAGTTCAATCGCCAAATCCTTTGTCGTTTTTAATCTGTTTTCTATATACCTAGATAAGGATTTTTGTCGTATGTCTAAATCTAGAACAGAAACTTTGAACCCTAGCGTTAATAAAGAGATGATAAAATGCATTGCAGTGGTTGTTTTACCAGCTCCACCTTTTTCATTGCCAAATAATATAATCCTACACATTTAATAATAGAAAAAAGGTTAATCAATGTTTATCTTAATCTTATCCGTATATTCTTTTCTTAAGGCACTAACTATGTTAACCAAGATTTCTTCCTGCTCTATGGTGTTAAGTTGTTGAGAATAAAGAGGTATAAACTTTACTAAAGCGTTTCTATCAGGCAAAGTCACTTTTTTAACCTTTGCTAGATAGAATGTTTTTTCATTCACATTATCAAACCATATGGTGCTATTGATTTTAGAGGTAAATAGCTTTTCATTTAATAAGGTAGGGAAGTTAAATGTTTTTTCATTTTTATCATGAGCAATTTCTACTTGACCTTTGTGAATATGAGCTGAAGAAATAAGCTGTTTGTAAGATTGTGAATTGATGAATAATTGATCAAAATTTACTTTTTCAAAAACTTTGCCCCTTTCTTGTTGTATCCATAGTTCTTTTAAATGATCTTTCACATCTTTGATATTTTTTATATGAGCAGGGGTGATTTTGTCTACTGTAAAAATACAGAAAGTGTTGTTGCCAATTGAGACAAGATCGCTTCTTTTATTAAGAGGCGATGCAAAGATCTTGTTTTTTAAATCATCAGTTAAAATTTCTAGCTTAGAATTTGGTGTTAATAATTCTTTTTGTATGACCGTGTTATGAATCTTTGATAAATCATTTATATTTTTATTACTATCTAGGTCTTGTTTTATAGAATTTAATTTTTCTAAAAAAAGCTGAGAAGTTTTTGATTTAATGAGCTGTTCTTTCAATAATTCCTTAACTTCAGAAAAAGGTTTTAATCTTTCTTTGAATATATCATCGATTTTAAATATATATACACCAAGAGGAGTTTTAATTGGAGCAGTGATTTTGCCTGATTGAGAGGAAAAAATCTCTTGAGATACATCTAAAGAGAGGTCATTTTTTGTCACCAATCCTAATTGTATGTCAACGAAATTTGGAGAATATTTCTTTGCTATGTATAAGAAATCAGCTCCTTTTTCCAATTCATCATATGCTTTTTTAGCAGTTGATATGGATTCAAATTTTATTTGCCTTACAGATCTTTTCTCAGGTGTGATAAAAAGAAATTTTTTATCATTATAAAGAGATTCTAGCTCTTTTTCTGAAACCAGAATCTCATTTTTCATATTATTATTGGAGATTAAAATGTATCTTATTTCTCTTTCTTCTTGAGTTTCATAACGCTGTTTGTTGTTGTTGAATATGTTTTCTAAGTCTTCGTCAGAAGGTTCTTTTGAGATGATGATAGCATTATATGGAATAGATATATATTCTACCTTGCGCTTTTGCAAAACGCTGTCAGCGATTATTTCAGAAAATTGAGGGATAACAAGCTTTTGGCTTATAAAAGGATATAGAAAAGTTTGTCTTGTAAGATCCTGTTTGATTTGCTCGATAAATGATTCTTTGCTCATACCAATTTGAGCCAGAATTGTGCTGAATTTTTCTTCACTAAACTTTCCTTTATCAAAAAAAGCTGGTATTTTTAGAATTTCACGCTGCACCATTTCATCACTTAAAACAATACCAAGTTCTTTTGCTTTGAGATATAAAAGAGCATTATTTATCAATTCATCAGCTAGCTGTTGTTTTAGTAATTTTAATGTATCTTTATCAGGAGTTACTCCATATTTTATCCTAAAGTCCTTTAAGCGATTGTTTAATAATTCATTCCATTTGGCAGTGGAATATTCTATCTCTTCAATTTTAATTGCGTAATCAGATCCTTTGAAAAGCTGTCCAAAGCCTACAAAAGCAAATGAAAGTAACAACAGACTTAAAAGTATCTTAATTAAGATAGAAGAGATAGAATATTTTTTTAAAAAATCAAGCATATGTAGTTTGCTAATTAGTGGATTTTTTAAATTCACCATTAAGTTTCTTTATCACATGATTGGTAATATCTAAAGATGGATTATAAATAGTTACTTTATCTCTCTCAAAGATAATATCAAGTTTTTGTTCCTTTGCTATATCCTCAAGTATAGTTTTAGTCTTGTATTCAAATTTCTCCTTCAAAGCAATTATATCTTTATCAATTTGCATTCTTTTATTACCAAATTCTTTTTCTTTAGA
Organism: Candidatus Midichloriaceae bacterium; assembly: GCA_965655955.1. Lineage (GTDB taxonomy): Bacteria > Pseudomonadota > Alphaproteobacteria > Rickettsiales > Midichloriaceae > CBFHIH01. Next base: position 2,985 of record CBFHIH010000036.1, read on the forward strand.
GTCAGCATAGGAAGCGAATTTTTCTTCTTCTTTTTTATAATCCTCAATTGATATAACGTTCTGTTTTTTTATTAACTGATCACGTTTTTTAAAAATATCATCTTGGGCTTTCTCAGCCTGTTCGTTAAATTCATCATATCTTTTTTTTATTTTTTCACTTTCAAATTTAAATTCCAGGCTTTCATCATTCGCCTTCATCACATCAAAAACGCCTATTTTTATATCCGCAAGAGCGAGAGGGGGGAGGGCAAGAAAAATTGCAAAGATGAAAAATATTATTCTATATATCATGATGTTTAATAATTAATTAAAAATTCGTCCCTAAGCTAAACCTCAATCTTTCCAATTTGTCAAATGGTTGTTTTTTTATAGGCCAAGCATAGTCTAATCTGATGAATCCAAAAGGAGAATCCCATATAATTCCAAAACCATATGATGATCTCCACTTTTTATTGTCATACATCTTATCTTTTGAAGGCGCATCCTTGAATTTATATGCGTCATTGCCGAAAGCCGATCCAACGTCACTAAATACCGCGCCTCGCACACCATAGTCTTTTGGCAAGCCGATTGGAAACTGCATCTCAACAGTTCCAGTCAAGAATGTCTTCGCCCCTAAAGCACCATGTATATCGCCAATACCACCTTTTTTTCCAGATGTAGGATCAGTGTTGTTGTATTTTTGCCTAGGACCAATACCAGCGACATCAAATCCTCTGATATACTCTTCTCCTATGAAAAAATTATTGTCCGTATAAACCTTTTTCCCACCTATGCCTCTTATATCTCCTGCTCTGCCAATCAAATTTAAAATTACTTTATCTTTATAAAGAGGGTAATAATATGAGCCAGTTAATGTGTTTTTGATATATTTTACATTTCCTCCTAATCCCGCTAAATCTTGACCAAATTTCAACAAATAACCGCTGGTTGGATTAATTCTATTATCCAATCTATCATAAATCAAAGAGTGGCCGATTGATGAAGAAACTCTTTTCGTTGGTTGAGCCTTGATAAATTCAGAAACTTTATCTTCAAAGGAAAGTTTTTTCTTAGATATTGAATAATGTAGCTTGTGATATAAATATTCTGTGACACCATATCCCATCCTCAAAACCAATCCTTTAGAACGTTCGCTATAAGAGCTTTCTCTTGATTGATTTTTAGTTGAGGTGAATATATCAAATCCAAGTTCTAAGTTACGATCTGCAAATTTAGGTTCTGTGAAGCCGAAAACAATGTCAGCTTTTTTACTAGATCTACTAATTCCTAGTTCAACTGTTTGACCTTTCCCTAAAAAGTTATGTTCAGCTATGTCAATAGAACCCAGGACCCCATCCATAGTGCTATAACCGAAATTCAAACCGAGAGAGCCGGTTGAGATCTCTTTAACTTTGACATCTAAATCCACTTTATTATCCTGGGAAGAATGAGATGGCTCTATTTCGATGTTTTCAAAATACGCCAGATTAGCAAGTCTTTGTTTAGATCTGTTAATCTTAGATGAACTAAAAGGATCTTCTTCCCGTATTCTTAACTCTCTTCTGATAACCCTATCTAAAGTTCTATGATTTCCTGATATATTAATTTTATTAATATAATACTTGCTTGTTTCTTTGATATAAAAAACGACTTTGGCTGTTTTTTGTGCTTCATTTTGCTGTATATCATAATCTATGCTCACAAAAGTATACCCTTTGTCACCTAGATATTTTGAAAATTTTTCAACGGAACTCTCCACCAAATCTATATCAAAAACAGCCCCTTTGCTGAAATCAATTAGTGCAACCAAATCATCTTTCTGGAGTCTCCTTATTCCATTATCTACCTCTGGTGTGTCAAAGTGAAATTTATCACCTTCAGAAATAGAATACGTTAATAAAAATGAGTCTCTTTTTGGACTGACTTCGCCATAAGAAGACAGGACATGGAGATTTAGATAACCTTTAGTCATATAAAATCTTTTTAACAATTCATTGTCATAAGACAGTCTTTCTTTGTCGTAAGTGTCCTGATTTGAGAAAAATCTATACCAAGCGTATTTTTTAGAGGCTATTACTTCTTTTAATTCAGTGTCTGAAAAATTTTTATTTCCTATGAATTGAATTTCTCTAATTACAGGTTTAGAACCTTCGTTTATATCTATATTGATGTCGACATTGCCATCAGTTTTTTTGGTGACATAAGATATGACGACGCTATAGTAACCAAATTTTTTATAAAGTGCAGAGATTTTATTTATATCATTCTCTATGCGATATTTTGAATATATACTTCCTTCTTTTGATTGCAGTTCATTTGCCAGATCCTTAGAATTAAACTTCTTATTCCCTTTGAAAGTAATGTTTTTTATGCTTGGATTTTCTCTAACATCAACAATATAGCTATTATTCTCAAATTTGATTTTAACATCTTGAAAAAAGCCAGTAGAGTAAAGAGATTTCAGTGATTTATTAATATCTGCGGCAGTATTTTTGGATGGACTTTTTAAGTCAGTATAAAACAAGATTGTTTGAGAAGGTATTTTTTTATTGCCGTGAATTTTGATATTTTCTTGAGCTTTTAGCAAACTAAAGCTCAAAATCAAACAAACAAGTGGGAATAATTTTTTTATAAACATCATCTAATTTAACACGGATATTAAGGATTTGATATCATTCCAAAACGCTATTGCCATCAAAAACACTAAGAATGCTATACCGATTTTCATACCTAAGTTTTGGATAAAATCATTTAAAGGTCTTCTAATCACAGCCTCAATGGCATAGTAAAATAAATGTCCTCCATCTAATGCAGGAATTGGAAATAAATTTATTAGCCCTAAATTCAAAGAGATCATTGCCACAAATCCGCATAAGGCAAAAAAGCCTTTATCTACAACTTTCGCTGAAAGCATAGAAATTTTGATTGGGCTGCCTAACTCTTTAGTATCCCTCTTTCCTGTGATCATTTGCCAAACACCTTCTAATATTATTTCAGACAGTGAAAATACTTGCCATGCAGATGCTTTCATTGACTCGATTATACCAACTTTAGAATAGTTGAATTTTTCGAATACAACACCTAGCACCGGATGTTTATATGAAGTATTAGTAGCATCTTTGACGTTAAGCATATCTGGGGTGATGTTTATGTCAACGTACTCGTTGTTACGAAGGATTCCTAAGGAGATTGTTTCTCCAAGATTTGTTGACATAAGTAATTTAAAATCTTCTACAAAATAAACTTTTTTACCATTAAGCTCGACTATCAAATCACCTAATTGTAATCTTGCTTTTTCAGCAGCTGAATCTTTTTGTATGCCAGAGACTTCAGGTATGTGTTGAGCTTTGCCATTACATAAGGTGATGAGTAAGAATAATAAGAAAGTTAAAACATAATTAGCCAGAGGACCTGCAAATATTATCAATGCCTTCTGCCAAAGTTTTTTATGATGAAATGAAAGAGCTTTTTCTTCTTTGCTCATCTTGCTGATTTTATCTTCATCCTTAGAGCTATCGGCTCCAGCATCACCATACATTTTGACATACCCGCCCAAAGGAATAGCAGCTATTTGCCAAACAGTATCTTTCTTATCAGTCCATTTGAACAAAGGTTTGCCAAATCCTATCGAGAAAATTTCTACTTTAACACCAAAAAACCTTGCAAATAAAAAATGACCCAATTCATGTATGAAGACTATAGGGGTGATGATGATTATAAAATAAAAAATATACAGTAATATAGAAGTCACGCGTTCTCTAAACTTTTTGATATAAACAATTATCAGTAAATATATCTTTTTACAAATAAAAAATTGCACTTATCAATGGGAATGGATAATCTGATTGTTAGATAACGTTTGATTCATGTAATGCAACAAAAAAAGCCATATCTTTTAATAGCTATATTTTGTCTGAGCTTAGTCTCTTGTTCTGGAAAGACGAAGATGAAAGAGGAATTCAAGGCAAAGCGAAATCCATCTGAGAATGAATTCATTGAAAATGGAGGATATAGAATTCAATTACCTAAAAATCCATTTCTTACAACTCAGGAGACTCAGGAAATCTATAATAAAGATGCCAATCCCTCTTTAAAAGATATACCGAAAGAAATAAAATAGTCTTATGGATGTGTTGTCAGTTAGGAATTTGCAAGCACACATAAAAGATATCTATCGTTATATACAGAAGGAGTGGCGACTTTCAGTGTTATTTGGTGTTGAGATAGAGTTTTATTTGAGGAATGAAGTCCAAAAAGCACCTTTGCCAGAGCAAATAAGGTTTTTTGAGAAACTTTTGTTAGCAAGTAATATTGAGTTAGAAAGTGAAAAAGGATTACATCAATATGAGATCAAAGCAATGCCTCTTCAGGCTATAGAATGTATAACGCAGATTCAAAAATATAAAGATTTCTTGATAAAAAGTGCTAAAAGAGCGAGGTTAGATATCAATTTTTCTCCTAAACCTTTTAGATCGACATATGGCTCTGCAATGCAGTTTAACATCAGTGTTGTAGATTCCAGTCATAGGAATGCCTTTGTTTCTGAATCAAGGTCTGAAAATAAACAGTTTCTGAATATCATTTATGCACTCTTAGAAAATCTTAATAACTCTCTTTATTTGATATGTAAAGATGATGAGAGGGAATATGAAAGACTGAATTCATCTGGTTTTATGTCGCCAACAACAATAAGTTGGGGTGGGAACAATAGAACAACTGCAATAAGGATACCCGATACACTTCAGATAAACAAAAGGATTGAATTTAGGGTTCCGTCTGCAAATGCTAGACCTGATACAGTTATTTTTTATATATTACTTTCTATAGTTTATTCCTTTAAATATAAGACGAAGAAGTTTGAAAAGATATATGGCAACGCACATGATGAGCAATATAATCTTGAGACTTTTCACGGCTCTGCTAAAGAGGCTTATGAAAATTTTCATCTAGATATTATTTATAAGGATCTACTCTCTCAATTATACGTTTATGATTCCAAAATTATTACCTAGTTTAAATACCTATATAAATCTTTTGTATCCGCCAAGCTGCGTTCTTTGTAAAAAAGAATGCATGGATGCTAATTTGTTATGTTGCTCATGTTGGTCTAAAATGATTATGTTTACGCATAATATATGCAAAAAATGTGGTAATTACATTTTCACTGATATGGAAGATAGGGTGGAGATGTGTAGCTATGAAAAATGTTGCAATGATCATCATGTGTATATTTCTGCAACATCAGCGATATATTATAACGATATAGCTAAAAAATTAGTCGCTAAATTGAAGTATACCGCAGACTTCAAAGTTATGAAAATAATAGGAGTATTGCTATCTAATCTGATCAGTAGATATGAATATGACATGATTGATGTTGTGTTACCTGTTCCTCTTCATAAAAGCAGGATGCGTCAAAGAAAATATAATCAAAGCGCCATACTTGGAAGAATTATTTCTCAAAAAATATCCAAAAAGTGCTATGAAGATATACTGATTAAGGTGCAAAATACTCCATATCAAAGTGATTTAAATCAGAGGCAAAGGCTTAAGAATTTAAAAAACTGTTTCTCAATAAAGGAAACGAAAAAATGTTTTTTGAAGGATAAAAATGTATTGATTATAGATGATGTAATAACCACTGGATCAACACTTAATGAGTGTTCCGAAACTCTTTTAAGACATGGAGTAAATTCAGTTTATTGCATTTCTTTTGCAAGGCATTAAAAGCCTATGGTGCTATTTCTGGTTTTGTGTTTTTTAAGCTAACGGGAGTGTTTAGAAAAGAAAATATTTTTTGAAGAAAAAAGAAAAGTAGAAGGAGTGTGATAAAAGCAGTGGTTAATGATGTTGGCATAGTTCTAAATTTTCTAAACGCTCCTGTAGTAGTGCTTGCCCTGTGAATTTGAACCACATTAATATTGTTCAGGAGGTATATATGTAATACAATGCCTATCAATTAGTTGTCTCTCTTTTTGAGCCTTTTTTGGTCTGACAACTTAGGGTCACTTCAGGTATTATTATATCTTCTTATCGAGCAAAATCACATTCTTGCTAAATCTCCCTCATGACAATGATCATGGTCCATTTCATGCCCATCATCATGGTCCATTTCATGCCCATCAAGTTGAGCTTGCGCAGCACCTGGTTGCTCTTGTTGGGTTGAAGGTGTGCTCGAACTCTCAGTTACAGCTCTTGCTCGCGCCACACAAGGTACTGAGGCAACCCACCTCCAAACAAAAGCAGAAAAGCTAGTTACACAATTATGATTTTGTTCCCCTTGCTGTGGTTGTGCATCATTTTGTAGTGGAATATTACCAGCAGCTATAGTATTCTCTGCTTCTTCTGATTCATCATGTTGCGCAGGTGCCCCATAACCATGAGCTTGTGTATGTTGACCAATTTGCTCTTGATACACTACTCCTGCAGCCCCCTGTGAAGGTGGGTATGGGCTAGATCCTGCAGGCTGAGGGCTTAATCCCAAAGCTGTTTCTCCAACTGGAAGAGAAGCTTCTGAGCATGTCTCTCCAACACCATCATCATGCTCAAAATCTAATCCTGATGGAGATGAACTCCCAGCATGCTCTGAAACATGTGGCACTGGGGAAAATGAGGGCGAAGGCATGGCGGTTTGAGGAGATTGTAGATGAGAGCCTGGTGTATGTCCCGCACTATTGTGTGGTTCTTCAAGAAAAAGCTTGGAACTGCTTGCGTGTACAAATCCGTGGAAAGGACCGGGGGAAGTACTTACTGCATCAGGGGATGCATCCATATACTGGGGTTCTGAAGCTGAAGCTGAAGGTGTAGCATGAACTCCAACGCTTGGAGGAGTTGGTGCTCCATCAATAGGTGTTTGAAATGAAAGTGATGGAGATGGGGGTCTTGGTGTATGCTCAACAGGCAAGGGTGCTGCTATCCCTTGTGCTGCCACCTCATCATGAGCTTGCCCCTCTTGCTGTGGTTGACCAGCACCATTTGCTGCACCAGCTGCAGCGTGGTTGCCCGCAGACTGTGTTTTTTCAGGAGAAGCAAGGCCAATTTGACGTGCTATGTTTGACATTTCATTAAATGCTATGTTTGACATTTGATTAAACATTAGGTACCTTTTATTTTTATAATTCTAAATAATCCAATAGCTTGGTCTCTTCACTCATTGAATATTTCAGAGAACATTCTTGCTTAATTTGGCATGTTTCATCAGGATTATCATTG
>CBFHIH010000037.1:0-2592 GCA_965655955.1 Candidatus Midichloriaceae bacterium
AAGCAGATAATATCGTGCAATATCACGCTCTTTTTTTATCTACATATGAGGTAAAGTTGGATGATAAAAACAGGGTTTCTATCCCATCTAATTTTAGAGCTGTTTTAGAAAAAATGAATCTTAGTGAAGTTTATGCTTCCAGTTCTTTCATGAATGAATGCATAGAATTTTATACTGAAGAGCGAATTTCAAAGTTACAAAATTTCCTTGAAAACATGGATGTTTTTTCTAGTAAAAAGGATGCCATTGCAACAGCAGTTTTTTCCGATTGTGAAAAAATTGCTATTGATAAAAAAGGCAGAATTGGTTTGTCAGATAGATTGATAGAGTTTGGGGAAATTGGTAAAGAAGCTTATTTTGTAGGAAAGGGGGCAAGCTTTGAATTATGGAATAAAGATAAATACTTAAAGTATTACAAAAAATCGCGTGAGTCAGCAAAAAGAATATATTTAAGCGAGGTCGAGAAAAAGGATGTTCAATGATGTTCCTCACGTTTCTGTTTTGCTCAAAGAGGTGATTTCATACCTGTTGCCAAAGAAAGATGCTTTATATGTTGATGCTACGTTTGGTGCAGGTGGATACAGCGAAGCGATTCTTAAGCATGCTGAGTGTAAAGTGATAGGGATAGATTGCGATTATACTGCTCAAGCTTTTGCTGATTCCTTGAAATCTAGATATCAAGGAAGGTTTTCGTTTGCAAAAAGTAACTTTGTTAATATTGGTGAGGTACTAAAATCTCAAGGTATATCGTCAATTGATGGGGTTGTTTTTGATCTAGGTGTTTCGTCAATGCAGCTATCTAACAAAGAAAGGGGATTTTCTTTTAATTATGAAGCTAGATTAGACATGAGAATGGATGAGGATCTCAGCCTGACTGCGGAGGAGTTGCTTAATTCATATTCTGAAGAAAGATTATCAAAGATACTTTATGAGTATGGTGGCGAAAAGATGTCAAGGCAAATAGCAAAAAGTATAGTGCGATTTAGAAAAAATAAAAAGATAGAAAAAATTTCAGAGCTTTTAGATATAATAAAAAAGTCATTCAAAAGGTATAATGATACCATTCATTATGCAACAAGAACATTTCAAGCGCTGCGTATTGCAGTTAACAAGGAGCTAGAAAGCTTGGAAAAAGCTTTGATGAGCATACCACAATTTTTAGCACATAATGGAGTTATTGTAGTTGTTTCTTTTCATTCTGGAGAAGACGCTATTGTGAAAAGTTGCTTTGCAAATTTGGAAAGTCAAGGTGGGTATAAACTTTTGTTAAAAAATTACATATCTCCGTCTAATGAAGAGCGTGCTTTCAATAACCGTTCTAGATCAGCTAAATTAAGAGCAATTCAAAAGATATTATGAAAAAAATGTGTATATTAACCTACATCCTCTTAAGCTTGGCAAGTGTTGTAGCGTTGTTTGTTGTTAAAGGTAATGTGGTTGATAACACGCGTGTTTTGAGTAGATTGAATGGATATATCAAGCAGGAAAAAGAAAATATTGGGATATTAAAATCTGAACTAGCGTATCTTTCTTTGCCAGAAAGGATAGACCGGTTGCAAAAGAAGCATTTAAAACTAACAATCATTTCAAAGTGCCAGAAGCAAAGATTTTAGCAATAACTGAAGATAGCGCATGCGAATTGGCATCTAAAAGTCACGGCAGGATATCTGTGGTGTTTGTTTTTTTATTAATAATTCAGGCTGTGATAGTGCTGGTTTTACTGCAGAAATCTTTGATGAACAAGGATGCTGTATATGTTCAAGAGAGCATAATCTCTAAGTCTTTTAGACATGACATTTTGGATAGGAATGGGATAGTCATTGCAACAAATGTTCCAACCGCATCCTCATATATAGAGCTTAAAGAATTTTCTGAAGATGACGCATCTATCAAGAAAATTGCAACGGTACTAGATCTGAAGTTTTTTGATTTGAAGGAAAAGATAAAAAGAAATAAACATTTCATTTGGTTAAAAAGGCATCTGACTCCTAGCCAACAGCAGGTCTTGCATGATTTAGGGGTGCCTGGAATAAAATTTATAGAAGACAGCAAAAGGCTATATCCAAATAAAAATCTATTTTCGCATATAGTTGGATTAGTTGACAATGACAACAATGGAACTGCTGGTTTAGAGAAGTTTTTTGACAAAGATTTACAAGATTCTAATGCATCAAGTTTAAGAACTAGCTTGGATGCAAGAGCGCAATATATAGTGAAAAACGAGTTATCAAAGGGAATAAGTGATCATAATGCGATAGGTGGAGTGGCAGTTGTTGTGGATGCAGAAACTGCTGAGATAATCAGCAGCGTTAGCTTGCCTGATTTTAATCCTCATAATATTAATACAAAAAACAAGAATAATTTATTTAACAAGGCAACACTAGGATTGTTTGAGATGGGCTCAATCTTTAAAGCCATAACAGTGGCTCTTGCTTTAGATTCGGGCAAGGTGCATGAAAATCGCTATTATGATGTATCTGGTCCTATGGTTATTAATGGTTATAAAATAAATAACTATAGATGGAGTAAAGGGGGGGTTTTAACTGTTCCTGAAATATTGATGTATTCCTCAAATATTGGAATAGCGAAAAT
>CBFHIH010000037.1:2607-10054 GCA_965655955.1 Candidatus Midichloriaceae bacterium
GTCCAAGCCATGGGAGTGGAAACGCAAAAAAGCTATCTAAAAAAGTTAGGTTTATTCTCTAAATCCTCTATAGAAGTGCCAGAGAAGTCCAATGCCATTTTTCCAAAAGGCAAAAGATGGGGAGAGTTAAGTGGCATAACTATAGGATATGGTCACGGCCTTGCAACCACACCTATGAATTTCATAGAAGCGTTTTTAACTATTGTGAAGGATGGTCATCACAAAAACTTGACATTACTGCATGGAAGAAATAATAGCTCGAATTCCGTAAAGGTCTTTAAGAAAAGTACGGTGAAGTTGGTGCAAAAAATGCTTAGGTTGACGGCAAAATATGGTTTTGCTGAAAAAGCTAATGTTGATGAATATCTAGTTGGTGCAAAAACAGGAACTCCAGAAAAAATATTGCAAACAGGAGGGTATAATAAGAAGGTAAACACCCCAACTTCTATTGCTGCTTTCCCAATTAATGATCCAAAGTATATAGTATTTGTTTTAATTGACGAACCAAAGGGCAATGCTTTGAACAAAGGGTTTGCTACAGGAGGGATGGTTGCCGCTCCTATTATAGGAAACATCATTAAAAGTCTTGCTCCAGTTTTAAATGTAGCTCCTGTAGAGCAGGGAGAAAAGGCTGTTATAGAAAATACATATAATAGATATGTTGCGTTAAATACTAAAAATTCGTCGCCCTCTACCCATCCCAGCTCTAAATATTAATAAATTAAAAAAACTTTATTGATTTTAATGCAATTCTATACTACAAAGTTGTGATGTAAAATTAATTTGCTTGGTGTTATGAATAATAAAGAAAGATTAGAATCCAATTTAGATACAACTAAAGAAAATATTAGTAATTATCTGGCTAACATTATTGGGGATGAGAATGAGATTGATGGAAACTCTAGATTAGATGCAAGTCTGTTGAGTTTTCTAAGTGGAAATATGCTAGCTCCTGAGTTATCGATTGTTTTAGAAAGAGAGAGGGACTTGGAGTTAGGGATAACGTGGCATGAGTATGACAACCATCAAGATGGAACGGTTGATTTAATTAGAGACGCAAGTCGTCAGCAGGATATATTGCAAGTAAGAGGTCGTACTATTGAGCAAGCTGAAGCGAGGGCTTTGGAATATTCCCGTGCAATAGGGTCTTTAAATTTATACCAAGCTTCAATTAAAACTTTGGAATTAGAAGGGAAATTGACAGATAAAGCAAAGAAGCAGCTGAAGAGTAAGATTTTAGGTGATTTGAATAAACTGAAAAACTTAGATGCAGTCTTATCTCAAACTGATAAGGATAGAAAAGAGCAGGGGGACAGACGCATAGATTTCAATCAATCGGTTGCTGATTACGTGGATGTAATAGAAAGTGCAGGCGTGACTGGAGCAAGAGAGATGCTTGAGGTTGCGCGTGATTATGTCAACATGGACAACCGCCAGTTTCACATCACCACAATTTCAGCATCAGATTTGGGTTATATGATAGAGAGTGAGACTGCTTTGCTTGGATTGACTGATGAGCAACGTGATTATTATACTGATAGGCAAAACAGAGAGTGGTATAAAAATAAGGATGAATTTACTAAAAAATTGATAGATGCTTATTCTGATAAAATAATAAAAGGAGATACTATTTTGCCTATACAAGGGCTGGATAGTTTGCCTGGAATTAGAAATGCATATATCAAAAGCACTTATGTTGCAGATAAGGAAAAGAAAGATCTACAAAAAGTAAGTCAAACTGCGCACTCTGGGACTATCACATATCATGGAAAAGTTGAAGAAAAGGAGCAAACAAGACATGTTGTTGATAACATAAATCAGCTCAGATCTTTCTTGCCAAAAGATAGAGAGTTGGCATTTAATTCTTTGAACCATCGTGTAATGCCAGAGACTTGGCAAAAAATCGGGAAGTATACTGGTGCTCTTGGGGGTTATTTTTCTAATGCTGTATCATGGGTATCTGACAAGGTTTTGGGAGAGAAAAATACAGAAAGTATTAAAAAACTGACAAAACATGATGAATCTACAATTCTAGATCCTTTGAAAAGAGCTGTTAAAGATCTTGAAGGGGTTGAGAGGTTTATTACTCCTGCCAATCCATATGTTGCAGGCATTAACTCTAAATCTTATAAATTTTTTAAAGATTCCAGACAGGGTTTTTTAGAGACAATTAAGAACAAAAAAATACTTTTTGATTTTGAGATGGCATCGGCTATCGAAGAGCGTCTGGAACAGAATTTGGACAAGTTTATAGGATTCAAATTAGAAACATATGATACAATAATCAAGCATGAGATTCTTCCATTTGTCAAAGATCCCAAGCTTAGAGAGGTTTTAGATGCCTTGATTGATGCTCAAAATGCATATAGTGATCTACAAAGGCAGGGAACCGGTATACAAAGTTCGATGGTTCAAAAAATCGTAGGAGGTGAATTGAATGGACCTGCTCGTTCAGGTGTAAATTTGGCTGCAGCAATGAAGAGATTTCATTTTTTATGTGAGGAGTATCAAAGTCAGTTGAAAAGATTAGAGATACATTTTACCCCATCTTTGATTGACACTTTCTGTAAAAGTGGAAAAGATAGAACTGGTTTAACTGAATATACAACAAGTTTGCAAAGTGTTTGTTCTTACTTGAGAAATAAAGAGATAGCAGAATTTTATGAAGCATGCGCAAAAGCTCTTAAACATCATACAGATAATGATTCAAAAAACAAGATTGCGAATGACTTTGCCTCAAAGATGAAGGAGATCTATGATGAATGGGAAAAAAGAGAAAAACAAATTTTGGAGTCTCAGGTTAAGGGCAAGCATACTCAGATCATTCCATCGATTAATGCTGGAACTCCAGGATCGCACGGTGTAATTGATGCAATGCAGAGGCTTTATTATGAACATGAATATCAAGGTAAAATCATAGAAAAAAGTGCTAAACAAAATCATTGCACGCCATCCAAAAGTAAGGTGCAGGGTAGTAATCATTGGTACGCAGATCATGAAATAGATGTGATTCTTGACAGAAGAATTCAAGAAACAGGTCTTGTTGAGGTGCACAGGATGGATGCAATGGCAATATATACTGGTGAAGAAGCGCAAATAGGTAATGCATTGAATACTGAGCGATTAAGAATAAGATTGGCAGAAATAATGAGTAATGAAAATGAATTGCAAATAAACCTTCTAAATGACCAACCAAAACAAAGAACGATTCTTGTACCAATTCAGATCAATGGCAATCATTGGATTGGTGCGAATGTGCGCATGGGAATGAATGAGCAACCTGTGGTGACTCTTTATGACAGTCTTGGCAATTTGCGAGATAATGCAGAGGTTCTGGGGGATATAAAAGAGGTGTTTGCAAGAGCATTTGGGAATAATAATTTCCTGCTTGAAGTTTCAAATTCAGCTCTCCGTCAAAATGATTTTAGCAGCTGTGGAGCGTTTACAATAGAAAATCTTATTTTATCTGCTTATGGGCCAAATCAAAACATTGATCAAGATAAGGGTAAATCTGCTTTTGACATCAGAAAAGAGCATCAAGTAATTTATGATAAAGATAAAGAACCAAAGATTAAAATAGAGGAAGAGAGTAAAAAGAAGGATTGGAGCACGTCGCTCAGGAGATCTTCTAGTTCTTCGAGTCTTGGAAGGAATTAGTGCAGCTTGTTGAGGTAGATTTGATACGGCAGTTTTGAAATGAAGTCTAAAGCAGTTGTTTTAAAATAAAATTTAGGTACTATTCGGTTAACAGAAATAGTGAATGTTATGATAAAGACTGCATTAGATTTTGATAAAACTGATCTGCTTGATGTTTATGAAAAGATGTATCTTCTCAGAAAATTTGAAGAGAAAGCTGGGCAGTTATATGGCATGAAGTTAATAGGCGGTTTTTGTCACTTATATATTGGTCAAGAAGCGGTGGCCATTGGCATTCAAAAGGCTCTTGTTCAAGGAGATTCTGTTATTACGAGCTATAGAGATCATGGTTTTATCTTGGCTGCTGGTGGCTGCCCTAATCAAGTTATGGCTGAGCTTTTAGGAAGAGAAGCTGGCTGCTCTAAAGGGAAGGGTGGTTCCATGCATATGTTTGATGTTGAAAAGGGTTTTTATGGAGGGCATGGCATAGTTGGCGCGCAGGTGTCTATTGGAACGGGAATTGGTTTTGCACATAAATATAAGGAAAAGGAAAATATCTCAGTTACAATTTTTGGTGATGGTGCATGTCATCAGGGACAAGTGTATGAGTCATTTAATATGGCTAAATTATGGGGGTTGCCAGTTCTTTATGTAATAGAAAACAATGAATACGCAATGGGAACCTCAATAGAGAGATCTTCAAGCATAAAGGATTTATATAAAAGAGGAGAATCTTTTGGAATTCCTGGTAAACAGGTTGATGGAATGGACTTTTTCAATGTTTACAGTGAAGTTTTAGAGGCTGCTGATTATATAAGGAAAAATCAATCCCCATTTTTACTTGAGATAAAAACATATAGATATCGTGGTCATTCTATGTCTGATCCTGGCAATTATAGGACGAAGGATGAAGTTGAGCATTATAAAAAGAACTTAGATCCAATCACTGCTATGAAAAATATACTGTTGGAGAATAAGTTTTCAGATAAGGATATTAAAGATGTTGAAAGCAAAATTAAGGCTAGAGTCAAAGAGAGTGTTGAGTTTGCTGAAAAAAGCCCTGAGCCTAATCTTGATACGCTATATGATGACGTCTTCAATAAATGATGGGTGATATGACTAAAAATATCTCTATTATTTTCCATCATCATGATTCTTTTTCAAAGGAGGTGGCTAAATATATTTCTTCAGGTGCTAGCCAAGAAGGTGTTGATTGCTTTTTGTTTTCAGCTGAAGAAGCGACAAATAAATTGCCTGAAATAACTAACAGTGATGCAATAATATTTGGTTCTCCTACATATTTTGGATCTGTTGCTTCAAAAATAAAGGCGTTTATGGATTCCACGACAGAGGTTTGGCAAAAAAGCTTATGGAAGAATAAGATAGCGGCTGGTTTCACGCATTCTTCTGCATTGAGTGGAGATAAGCTTAATGCCCTGATTCAGATGTTTATTTTTGCGCAGCAACATGGCATGATATGGGTTGGCATGGATCTGCAAGCTTTAAAACAAGATAAGGTATTTAAAACGCCGTTAAATAGATTAGGTTCTTGGTCTGGTCTGATGGTTGGATCAAATGCAAAAGGTGAAGATGGAGAAAGTGATATGAATACAGCAAAGTATTTTGGTATGAGAATTGCAAAAATAGTTAAAAATTCAAATTTTAATCAAGATGAACATGAGTAATATATCTGTTAGAGAAGCGTTGCGTGATGCTATGCAAGAAGAAATGAGATCAGATGAGCGGGTATTTATTATGGGTGAAGAAGTGGGAGAATATCAAGGCGCATATAAGGTCACGCAGGGTCTTTTGCAAGAATTTGGTCCTAAACGAGTGGTAGATACACCTATTACGGAACATGGCTTTGCAGGGATTGCGGTTGGTGCTGCGTTTGTGGGTTTAAAGCCTGTTGTAGAGTTTATGACATTTAATTTTGCAATGCAGGCAATAGATCAGATTATCAATTCTGCGGCAAAAACTTCTTATATGTCAGGAGGTACAATTTCTTGTCCTATAGTGTTCAGAGGGCCAAACGGTGCTGCTGCAAGGGTAGGTGCCCAGCATTCTCAGTGTTACGCCAGTTGGTATGCGCATGTGCCTGGTTTAAAGGTTATCGCTCCATATAGCGCCAGTGACCATAAATCTCTTTTGAAAGCAGCAATTAGAGATCCTAATCCTATTATATTTCTTGAACATGAGCTGTTATACAATAATCTAGGTGAAATTTCAGAACAAGAAGTGGTGGGTGAAATAGGGAAGGCGAAGATTGCTAAAGAAGGGAATGATGTTTCCATAATAACTTTTTCTCTCCAAGTTAAGAATGCACTTTTAGCAGCGGATTTATTAAAAGAAGAGGGCGTGAGTGTTGAAGTTATAGATATATTAACAATCAATCCAATTGATAAAGAGAGCATTGTTGCGTCTGTGAAGAAAACCAATAGAGCTGTGGTCGTTGAAGAAGGATGGGCATTTTGTGGTGTTTCCTCTGAAATATCCTCAATCTTAATAGAAGAAGCTTTTGATTATCTTGATGCTCCAATTGAAAGAGTGACAGCAAAGCCAGTTCCTTTACCATATGCTGCAAACTTAGAGAAAGCATCTCTTCCTTCAGTTGAAGATATTGTGTGCGCGGTAAGAAAAACGCTTTATGTTTCCTTGTGATAGGGTTAATACCCTTGCCTTTTAGGCTAACATTTTAGTATTCTTTATTCGTGGAATATAGGAAAGGAGAGAGCACAAATATATTGAGTATACAAGAATGATGTGGATAGCGTGGTAATTTCATAAATATAAATGAAATGAGCTAAAAATGGGATTATGACAAAGAATCCAGAGGTGGTCCAGGATTGTTGGACAGAAATGCAGCAAAGAAGAGGATAAATTGGCTCAACTGCGTTTATAGTGGATAGAGCTAAACATATCAAAGCCTTGCAAATCTAAGACTAATCTTGGGAATAAAGATTCAGCTTTAAAGAAGGCATAGTGTCTTCGTTTAATGACCTTGATTTTATTATTAAGCCCTTCAACAAAGCCACTATTCTTCCTAGATTTAAAATAATTTACAATCCCAAATTTATATTTGATTAGAGTTTTGATAAATGTATCAAAATAGGAAATATCGCTTTTTTCAACGCTTGCAATCCATCTATCTATTTTAGCCATAGCATCCTTTCTATTGCTGTGAGTATTAAATATATGAGTTAATTTTAGAGCATAGCTATGCGCTGATTTGAGCAAAGGCGAATGTGTGTAAAGAAGCTCTAATGCTTCTTTATCTGCTTCAGTTAAGCATTCATAGTGTTTGTGCAAAATCCACATCATTCCTTTTAATTTTATATATATAGTAAAAAGTAATAAAGAAGGAAGCAAGTGTCATAAATGTGGAAAAGATGCGAAGATTCATAATGGATATGCACCTACAATAGAGGTTAGACATTTACCAATATTAGATACACCAGTGTTTAAAAATAAGACCAGTACGCTACCAATGCGAGTATTGTGAAGAAGGGACTACAACAACCGAACAATATGACTGGTGTGAAAGAAGGTCTAGTACGACAAAAGGACTAGATGCGTATATATCGAGATGTTTGATTAATAGCACTGTGGCAGATGTGGCGCGCAAAGAGCAGATAGGGTATAAAATAGTAGAGTCATCTGTAAACCAACAGATTAATAAAGAAGTGGAGTGGAGTAATTACAAAGATCTCAATACAGTAGGTATTGATGAGATAAGCATGAAAAAACGACATCAGGAGTTTGTGACAATAATAAGTGCACGAACCAAAGATGATAAGCTATCGGTAATAGG
>CBFHIH010000038.1:0-9218 GCA_965655955.1 Candidatus Midichloriaceae bacterium
TAGATTTTTCGTCATTATTTTGAGTATACGTTGCAGACTGAGTAATTTCTAATTTTGTTCTTGAATATCCAACGCCACCCATCACATATGGAGTGAAAGAAGAAGAGTTGTTGAAGTCATAATATGCATTAAACATAAGGTTCATACCTTTTGTTTTAATGGCAGAGCTCATAGTAACATCAGTGTTTTGTTTTATATCAGATGCCTTCAAGACCTCTTTACCGTCTTTATCAAGTAATAAATGGATAAGTTGAGGAACTTTTGCTGAGGTTACAGTATTTTTGACTGTTTTTTTAGGCTGATCAAAACCAAGTGTTACGTCAAGTCTTACATCATCAGTCATGTAATAACCACCGCCGATGCTTGCAGCAAAACCTTTAGTTTTTATTTTGCTCAATTTACTAAATTGATATCCAGCGTCGCCTCTGAAGTAGAATTTGCCAGCTTCTGAAGCGAAAGCGTTAAGAGCAACAGCAACAGTCAATGCTGAAGTTGTTAAAAGAATTTTTTTCATGTTTGTACCTATCAAAATAAAATTATTGTTTGGTTACAAGCAATAAACAACAAAGAGAGAAGCAACGCAAGAAGAAAATGTGAAAATTTCAAATATTTTTCGAAAGTGTCATAATTTTATGACACTCATGATCAGAGATTGGCATCACTGAAAGCCTAGATTGGCGGATTAAGAGCATGTTTTGTAATTCTGGCTCTGATTTGATGACAGAAAGAGGAACATCATTTTCTAGTGGGTTGATATATTTCACATCAACCATGATGAACCTGCCTGATGCATCTGTGTGATCTGGATAATGCTCTTTGACTATTTCTACAATTCCTTTGATGGCACGTTCTTGGTTTGAATGATAAAAAAACGCCTGGTCACCAAGTTTCATTTGCTTCATGAATTTTTGTGCTTGGAAGTTCCTGACGCCATCCCAGTGCGTGATGTTGTCTTTTTTCATTTGTGTGAAGGAATATGTACTGGGTTCAGATTTGATTAACCAAAAATTCATATAGCGCTATAAAATTAATGTTTTTTATTATGGAGATGATTGCAAAAAATATGGAAAATTACAACGTTAAGTCTTTCATTGAGAGTGATGAAGGGGTTTTTGAAGGGTATGCAAGTGTGTTTAATGTTGTGGATTATGCCGGAGACATTGTGTTGCCTGGTGCATTTTCTGAGAATTTAAAGCCTGGCATTAAGGTTTTATGGCAGCATGATTACAAGCAGCCAATTGGAGTGGTGGATGAGGCATATGAAGATGATGTTGGGCTTTTTGTGAAAGGGAGGGTTTTTTTGAATTTAATGCAAGGAAGAGAAGCATATTTTTTGATGCGGAATAAAGTGACTGATCATTTAAGTATTGGATATCAGGTGGTGGATTATTATCATGAAGGAAATGTTCGCTATATCAAGAAGCTTGATTTGTGGGAAGTGAGTGTGGTGACTTTTCCTGCTAATCGGCATGCTTCCATTATATGCCTGAATGAATTAAAGAAGCTGGATGGTATGTTATATAAAGCAAAATGGGCTTTGGATCAGTGCATGATGGTGGGTGATAGAGGACTCGAACCTCTGACCTCTGCGATGTCAACGCAACGCTCTAGCCAGCTGAGCTAATCACCCGCGGACACAAAACTATAACATAGTGATTTGAAATACAAGTTTTATCAACAATTATGAGGTAAATATTATGAACTTAAGTGACATAGCTAATAAGGTGAATAATTTGGGGAATGCTTGGGAGCAGTTCAAGCAGGTGAATGATAGACGATTGAATGAGATTGAAAAGAAAGGTTCGTCTGACCCTTTGACAGCGGCGCATTTATCAAAATTGAACGATTCTATTGATAAAATACAAACTGTTTTGAATCGTCCTGTGAGTGGGTTTGAGACCTTAAATCAGGAAAATCAGGAATATAAGCATGCTTTTTGTAGTTACATAAGAAAAGGTGCTGAGGCTGAAATTGCGCATCTTGAACAAAAAAATCTTAGCACTCCTGGGGATACAGAAATTGGCTATTCTGTGACAAATAAAATGAGTGAGGAAATAGATGGACTGCTTACTTGTAACTCTCCTATTAGGCAATTGGCAAGCGTTACTGAGATATCAACTGATGCGCTTGAGTTGATTGAAGACAGAGAGGATGTGGCAAGTGGTTGGTCTTTAGATTCGGTGGGTGATTTAGATAAATCACAAGATACTAGATTTTCTAAAAGAACTATATTAGTGCACGAAATTTTTGCTCAGCCAAAAGTGACGCAAAAGTTGATAGATGATCCGCGCATCAATGTTGAAATGTGGCTGTCGAAAAAATTAGCTGAGGTTTTTACTAGGCAGGAAAACATTGCTTTTATTAACGGTGATGGCAAAGGTAAGCCAAGGGGAATATTAAGTTATGAAGCTGGAAATGAATGGGGTAAGATATCAAGGGTGAAAACTGCTGGAAAGGATTTATCTTCTGATGATTTGATCAAGTTGATTTTTAGTATCAAGGATATTTATGCCACTGGAACTAGCTTTTTGATGAGCAGAGATGCATTGCAAAAGATTCGAATGCTTAAGGATAATTATGGTAGATATATATGGCAGCCGTCTGAAAAAGGTGCAAGCAGTTTATTTGGGGTTGATATCAAGGTGTCTGCTGATATGCCGCAAGCGACTTCGGGGAAAACTCCTATTGCATTTGCAAATTTTAAGTATGCGTATCAAATTGTCGACAGAAGCAGTGTGAGAGTTTTGAGAGATCCATTTACTCATAAGCCGTATATTAAATTTTACAGCACAAAAAGGGTAGGGGGTGATGTTGTGAATTTTGATGCAATTAAGCTTATGGAGATGTCTAGTTAAGATTTCTTGACCGGGGATGTTTGTTATTTATACTGTCTTATGAATGTTTGTTATAGGTTCTTTATGAAAAGGATGTTTGCTGTGTTCTTTTTGTTGTTGCTTTCAAGTTGTGGCTTTAAGCCTCTTTATTATAAGGCTGATTCCACAAAATTACCGCTTAAATATGAGCAGATTGAACAGCATGGAAAAGATTTTAAGATTACTTATTTTGTGAATCATGAAATTGCTGAGATGATTGATGAGCGTGATGCTAGATATGTTTTAAAGGTGAGTTATGATATAGAAAGGGATTACTACTTTGTGGAGAGAAATAGTGATCCAAATAGCAAAAGGATCAAGGTGATTTTGAATTATGAGGTTGCAGAGATTGAAACTGGCACGGTTAAAACAAAAGGTAGGGTCGTTGATTTTGGTGATTTGGCATTATCAACGGTGCCTTTTGTGAATTTTCAAGCTGAAGAGGATTTGATATTGCGAATCCTTATGGGTTTGATCCAAGAAATGAGATTGAAACTTGTAATTAATACATGATATCTTGTGCAAGATCGTTAATGTAATTGAAATGGCCAAAAAAGTGCTTGAATTTGACTGCTGAACTGTATTGTAATAGTTGTCTATTATATTTATGAGTTATGGTTATGCATGTTTTTCTCAATCAATGATTTATCGTTGGGGGATGCATATTCTGTGAAATTTTTGAGACTGCTTGATTGTTTGGTGAAAAATAATCATGGCTTGGTGCATTTTGGTGATCTTGATGCAATAGCAAAAGCTATGAAATTTGCGAAACACTTTCATGATGGGCAATTTAGAAAAACTGGTGAGCCGGTTTATTCGCACCCTGTTGGTGTTGCGGAATTGGTGATGAGGCATTTTAGATTAAATTTTGATTGTTTTGCAAACACGGTCATTGCTGCTTTGCTGCATGACACAGTTGAAGATTGCGAGAGTTGTACGTTAGAGCTTATTGAAGGGGTGTTTAATGAGCGAGTTGCAGAATTGGTTGGAAGTTTGACAAGGAAAGTGATTGATGGCAAAAAGCAAACTGTTGAAGAGATTATGCAGCATTTATATGATAAAGGGGATCGGTGTGCACTGTTAATTAAGGTTTGTGATAGGATACATAACCTTAAAACTATGCCAAAGTATAAAACTTCAGCGCAGAAATATAAGCAAGTGACTGAGAGTGTAAAGAGTGCAATTTTATATTCTGTAGCCTCAATTGGTGGGATAGAGTTAGAGGACTTATTGATTGCTGAGTTGAATAACAACACCACTCGAGAACATTCAAAAAGAGATCCCATGAGGGCTCAGCAAAAAAAGGTCCACATTTTAGCCAGACCTTTTATGAGCTGAGTGAAAATAGAGCGCAAGATTATTTTTTGCGTCTATAACCTTCATAGTAAAGAGAGTTTTCTTTCTCAAATGCTGTTAGGTAGTGAATTGCAATCATGAAAGATATGAGCGCTGGCACTGCGATGATTGATATGCCAAGAGCGATGCCAAAAATGTTGACCAAGTATTGATGCCAAAAGAAGCAACCACATATCCAAGTACATGAGAAAATGCAAAACCCAAGCTGGAAGACATAAAACGCTTGGAAACCGCAAAACTTTTGAAAACAACGGTTCTTAATGAGCCCGTTGTTAATGGGGACAAGAAGACTAAAAGTGCTTGAAATATAAAAACATCTGAATCATTTGACGCATTATGGAGTATATAAAGAGCAAAGGGGAATGATATACATAATAAAATGCTTCTGACTCTTACTATTAATAATGGATGGAAAATTTTGACTAGATATACATATGCAAACTGAGTAGCGACAAACATCAAGGTTACTTTCAGGTTTTGTGATATTATGTGATCCAATGGATAATCTAGTCGTTTCAATAAAGTTGACGTGTATATGTATATCATGTAGAAAAATATCGGATGGCAGAGCTCGATAGAAAAATAAGAAAAGAAAGTTTTTTTGTTGAATTTTTCTTTGATGTTGTGTTTCAATTGTGGGAAGTCAGATTTTTCCTTTATGCGTTTTTTATAATCTACGAAGTCCGCGGTTTCTCTCAACGTTGTTCTGGCAACAAAACCGACTACAGCGATGAATGCCCCAACAGCAAATGCTATTCTCCAGTTTAATCCGAAAGAAATAACAAAGGTTGCAATGCCTAGCGCGGCAAGGGTCCCGACAGAATAGGAAATTCCTATTATACTTGAGGCAACAAAATTAATAGGTCTTTTTAATATCTCTGTTATATAAACTTCAGCGCCGATGATTTCCCCCATGGAAGAAAAGCCTTGCAACACTCTGCAGAGGGTGACAATCCAAGTTGCTGCAATTCCTATTTGCGCATATGTTGGCACCATTGTCATGATGACGCAGGAAATTGACATGGTGAAAGTTGTGATGAGGACCGTATGTTTTCTGCCGATGTTGTCGCCAATATAACCGATGATCAGTGCACCCACTGGTCTTAAGAGATAAGTGGAGCAAAAAGCGGTTGCTGCATACAAAGAGTTTGTGAAGGGATCGTCAGTTTTTGGGAAAAAGAGATCATTCAAAAGGACTGCCATGTGGACATAGAGCATTAGATCAAAATATTCCAAGAATGTTCCTATTGAAAGAATAGCAACGGCCTCTTTCTGCGGCTTTGTCATTTTAGCAGAGTTTTGAGTGACGGGTGTTTTTTTCGAATCAACAGACGACATAATTAAATCTCCAAAATAATCCCCATTAAAACTCAACCCCAGAGTGCTTTAAATGTCAAATGAAAAATTGAGCAAAGCATTTTTTTAAACATAAATCTTATTATTGTTATGACCTTGATTTCATTGCAGCAAGTTAGTGCTGTTGAGCTTCATCCCATTGCTTTGGAAGAAGCGAAAAGCTATCTCAAGATCGATTTTGATTTTGATGATCATTTACTTGAAAATTTGATTGCCAGTGTCACAAGTGATTGTGAGAAATTCACCGGCATATCTTTGACTAAAAAAACATGGAGGACAACTTTTGCAGTTGAATATGGCAAGGCTGAGATCATCTTGCCAAGAAGGCCGGTGATGAAGATTTTGAACGTTAAGTCATATTATCAAAGTGATTGTTCTTATGAAGTGCCAAGAGCGCTTTATTATTGCCATGCTAACAGGCTAAATTTTAAGGTTTTTCCTTCTTATGATCTTGTGGATGTGAATTTTGAAGCAGGGTTTGAAGTTGATTCTCAGGATGAAGAGTTTTTAAGGCTGAGATCTGACTTATTGATGGATATTGCAGAGCGGTATCAAGAGAGGTGTTGCTTTAGCAAGCTTTCTGAAAAGAGATATGCAAAATTTAAAGAGGTGAGGATATGAGCATAGGATTCTCTGATTTAAACAAGCGGATAGATATCTATCAAGGCAGCAGAATTGCAGATGATTACGGAGGGTTTAAGATAGTTTGGCAAAAACAGTTCAGCATGTGGGCAAAGGTTATATTTTTGGAGCAAGAAGAAGATAAAAAGTCAAGATATGAATTCATTGCAAGAAATAATGACTATGTAAAAGCAGGGATGCGAATTAGGTACAATGGTGATTATTTTGTTGTGAAGTCCGTTAAATCTTCGTTTGGACAAAGAGATGATTTTATACATATTTTAACAGTAAAGGATTATAAAAATGACAGTGATTCATGAATTTAGCAAGGAGATGATAAGGATTTTAAGAGCAAAGGGATATATCGAAAATGTTTATGCTGTTATGCCAAAAAACCCGTCATTTCCTTATTTTCATTTATTTCAAATGAAAGAAGGTGAAAATGGTGCTCAGGGGGCTGTTGAATGTGATTTTAAGATTGTAAGCAATAAGAAAAGTAGTGAAGAGTGTATTTGCATGCTTGAAGCTTTGTTCAGCATAGACTTTGATGAAGATTTAAAGATGGTCAGAGTGAGTTATCATAGTTCGATTATTTCTGACGTGAAATTTAAGCAAAACAGTGAAGGGAATTATGTTGCTGAGGGAAGGTTTGTTTTTAATTATGTGCAATAAAAGACCGTTGTATAATGGCTATTTTTTGTAATTTGGGTGTCAGAATAAAAACTGCGATCCTCATTTATCACGATAAACTCCGGTTCTTTTTTTTACCCTTTCTACAAATTTCTAAAAAATTTCTAATTATGCAACGGTCTTAATAAATAGGATGAGATATGAGAATAAATAAGGAGTTGGATGCGAGTGTCTATATTTTTTGTCCAGAAAAGTTAAATGTGCCTGGTGTTAAGATTGAGAATTTTGAGATACACAATCAGTTAGTTGATTGCAGTGATTTGAGCAAAGATGCTTTGTCTATGAAAAATATTCATAATGCCAAGAAAATCATCGTGATGATTTCTGGGTTATATATTGAAAATGATGATTGTATAAAGCTTTTAAATGTATCATCCATGGTTACTCAAATTGAGCTAGAATTGGTTTTCAAAGGTGCTGTTAAAATGCGAGGGAAATTTATGGTTAGGGATTTTATTTTAAAGCCCAATGATTACAAATTGATGAGTTTTAAATTAGATGCTGTGAATGCAGGGGAAGTGAAAATAAATTTTTAGGGTTTATGTTATGATTAGAAAAGAAAATAGAGGTTTTGACAGGGAGATATTGAAGTATTTAAAGGGTATTATGCAGTCTATCAATAAAGATTATGCTGCATCTTATATTCTCAAAAAAAATATGAAGTATAACTATGAAAAAATAGAGAAGAAATTATCAGAGACAAAAGTGGAGCTTTTTAAGTGGTTTGTGAAGATTAATATTGCGCAAACCTCAATATTAATTGCATTAATGTTTGCACTATTGGAGTTTTTTGTTAAGTAAGTACTAAGTAAGTATTTAAAGATTATCGATGTCTGTTAAAATTATCAATTTTGGTTGCCGTTTGAATATCTATGAAGGAGAGGTTATCAGAAAGAATTCTGAAGCAGCTGGTTTAAATGATTGTGTTATTATCAATAGCTGTGCTGTGACTCAAGAAGCTGAAAAAAAATTGAAAAAAGCAATTAAGAAGGCAAAAAAAGATCACCCTTCTTCAAAAATTGTTGTTACGGGGTGTGCTGCTCAGCTTCATGGTGATGACTATTCTTCAATGAATGAGGTAGATTATGTTTTGGGAAACAGTGAGAAATTGAAAAAAGAAAGTTATCTCAAAATGTCAACAGAGCCAATTTTGGTGAATGATATTATGTCCATCAAAGAGACTGCAGGGCATATGGTGGACGGCATAGAAGATAAAACAAGGGCTTTTTTACAAATCCAAAATGGGTGTAATCATAGATGTACTTTTTGTATTATTCCATATGCAAGAGGGAATAACAGGAGTGTTCCACTTGGGGATATTGTGAAAAGTGCTAGATTATTAATTGATCAGGGATATAAAGAGATCGTCTTAACAGGTGTGGACATTACTGATTATGGTAAAGATATTCCTGGGGAGCCTAGTTTAGGATCAATGATTTCCAGATTGTTGCAATTGCTGCCAGATTTAAAAAGGTTGCGATTATCGTCAATTGACGTTGCTGAAGTGGATGAAAAATTGTTTCAACTGATCGTTGAAGAAAAAAGGGTGATGCCTCATATTCACTTAAGTCTTCAATCTGGCGATAATATGATTCTTAAAAGAATGAAGAGAAGGCATAATAGGGAGCAGGTTTACGATTTTTGCAACACAGTTCTTGAAAAGCGTCCGGAAGTTGTGTTTGGGGCTGATATCATAGCTGGATTCCCAACTGAAACAGAAGAAATGTTTTTGAATTCATATAATCTGGTTAAGGATTTGAATATTGTTCATTTGCATATATTTCCTTATTCGATAAGAGAGGGAACGCCTGCTGCAAGAATGCCGCAAGTTAAAGGTGATGTGATAAAAGAGAGGGCTAAAAAGCTGAAAGAGTTGCAAAAGAGTCTTGAGCAATGTTTTTTAAGGGATAGAGTGGGGACTGTAAAAAATGTTTTGGTTGAATCTAATAACAAAGGTTTTACTGAGGATTATTTTCCGGTTCTTATTCGTAATAAAAGAGTAGAAAAAGGAGATATTGTGTCTTTGAAGATGTTAAAAACAGAACAAAGTTTTCTGATTGCTTGACTATTAGAACTATTTGTGCCACCTTGAGTTGTAAGATGTTGGGGGTGGTACTGCGCGCTTTTCCTTATGTCTATTTTAATATTATTAGTGGGGAGAGTATGGATTATAAAAAACAATATTATATTTCACAATTATTGCCTAAAGATAAGCAAAAATATATGTCGAAGTTTAAAAAAAATGCACAAATCGATGCGCTGAATTTTTTGGGTTCAGATAAAGTAGAGGAAGCACTGCATTTTATAAGCTATAATAAAAGA
>CBFHIH010000039.1:0-9143 GCA_965655955.1 Candidatus Midichloriaceae bacterium
CTAGAATCTCATATTTATCAATTGAATCTCAAGTTTAAGGAACTATCTATCAAAAACCTCATTCTAAATGATAAAGAGCTAATTCACCTTAAGTAAAAATAAGAACCGTAATTTATCGTGATAAATGAGGATCGCAGTTTTTACTCTGACGCCCAAATTGCATAAAAGAGCTATTATATAACGGTCTTTTTTACAAAATGCTAGGCAAGGGAGTGATTTTATCTAACACACCATTAATAAACGGAACCTCATGCGGATGATTTAATATCTTCGTGATTTGCAGATAATCATTAATCAGCATGGCCTTTTTTTGAAAAGAAAAATATAACATTTCACAAGTAGCAACACGTAAAATAGATAAAATCACTTTTGGTAATCTTTCTAATGACCATCCTGCTGCCAAATTAGACAATATTACCGAATCTATATCTGAGAAATTATCAATAACTTGCTGATAAAAATCAACAGAAGTTTGCTCTGTGACGGCATCTATACTTTTTGTACCTTTATAGTAAGACAGATATTGCCTTGCCTCAAAAGACGCATCTTGTCTCTTTGCTAAAATTGCATAAGAATAAATCATTTGCACAGCAAAAATCCTCGCACTAAAGAGATTTCCCCCTTCTTGATTAATTAAATCTTGAGAATTCTTTTTCATTATAGGCAGTAAAATGCTCTTTGATCTTCATCATTTGTATGCAAGCTAGTGCCGCTTGTTGACCATACTTCACAGCTCGGGCAAATGCTTGCTTTGTGTCATTGACAGTTAAAACACCAAATCCTAACGGCATAGAATAATATATTGAGATATCTTGCAACGCTCTTGTCACCTCTCTGCTAATCAACTCATAATTAATTGTGTCTCCCTTAACGATACATCCAAGAGCAATCACCCCATCATAGTCCGAAGACTCTAATCCTATATTGATCGAGCTAGCTAACTCGAAAGCACCAACAACATTTATTCTATGATATTCTATCCCCATACTCGAGAGTTCGTTTAATACAGACGAAAGTAAAATATCAGATATTTCTTGGTGATAATTCGAAAGAGCGATCAATACTTTAGACATGTTTTTTAACTATGGTGCGGGTAGAGGGACTTGAACCCACACGCCTTGCGGCACTAGATCCTAAATCTAGCGCGTCTACCAATTCCGCCATACCCGCAAAATTTTCTTTTTAACTTACCTCAGATAGTGTATACTAACGGTTTTATAAGTCAAACACAGTTATTGCTTTTTTATGACATATGTTGTTACGGATAAATGCATCAAATGCAAGTACACAGATTGTGTCGAAGTTTGCCCAGTGGATTGCTTTTATGAAGGAAAAAATATGCTGGTCATTAATCCTGAAGAATGCATAGATTGCGGAGTGTGCGAACCAGAATGCCCAATTGATGCCATCAAACCTGAATCGAAAGAACTATTGAAATGGGTTGAAATAAACGCCAAATATTCTAAAGCTTGGCCAAATATCACAGAAATAAAATCTCCACCTTCAGATGCAAAAGATCATGAAGATGAAGATGATAAATTTGAAAAATATTTCAATGAGAATAAATCTTAGAGATTAGATCCACCAAATCCACCAAAGTTATACATTCCACTCATCAACGCCATAATTGATGCTGCTAACATTGAGCCAACAAACTCATCTATTGAGTGAGACACAACATATTGCCAATTAACATCTGTGCTATGGAATTCTTCAGATAAAATCATGCTTGGAGAATATAGATCTAGATCCATATGCTGTAATGCTTGATAATCTGGCATGATTCTTGTTGTTAAGTGTTCAAACCATGCATCTCTATCATCATCCCTTGTTACATCATACTCTTGATAAGAATAGATTTCATTGTTCTCATAACGCTGCGAAGTATGCGATAGATATTCTCTAACAATGTTCTCAACAGCCCTTTGTATACTTATATGAGGACCCGTATCAGATTGCACGTATTGCACCATAGAAGGGTGGTCAAGGTGCTGATCTTCAAGGGTATACCCTTTGGTCCGCACCAATTCATCTATTCCACCATCTTGCGCTTGCTCATCTCTTAAGCCCTTCCAATATTTTAACACTTTTCTTACCTCTTCATCAAACTGAGCTAATTGTTTCTTATGAAGGGACGTATATTTTGAGTATTTTGTAGCATATTGAGCTGCATCTTCTGACAATATTTTGTATGCAGCAGTAGCATTCCATTTTTCCGATATAATATCTTTCTCAGATTTCCAAAGAAAATCTGATACTTTTTTCACAACTTTCCCCTTACTCGCCTCATATATCTCAGAAACTTGCTTAATAACAGATTTGTTGTTATGATGTTTATCAACTTGATTTAAATGTGATTGCAAAAATTTTTTATTTGAAGTGTTTGTAAGGTATAACTTCTTATTGACAGCATCTTTGTCTTTCTTGTCTTTTGCCATCTCTTTTCTTAGCATTTCAAGTTCTCGCTCCAAATCTTCATTTTTTGCTATAACATACCGATGAGCTATTTTTGATGATGAGATCGGCATTTCATCGAGATGCTCGGAGTCGCGAAAATCTATCTGATGCTTAAGCTTAGTACTATCACTCCGATGCAACAAATCCAAAGATTGACAAGAGATTTTTTTTTCTGAATAAGAACTTTTTTTACTATTCGAACCCAAAAAATTTAAACAGTTTGCTTGCTCTCTATTTGATTCTAGATCTCTATTTGATTCTGGATTTTTCTCTGAAAATTGCCCTTTGACATTGGTTAGAGAAAGATCTAAATCGACATCTTTCTTAATATATTTTTGCGCTAATTCGTCTTCCTTATGTTTTCGCACTAATTCGTCTTCCTTATGTTTTTGCGCTTTTTTGAAGATTGCTTTCCTTGCCTTAAGAGCTTTGAAAGCTTCTTTCCATTGGTCTCTTTCTTCATCAGTCAAGTTTTTTAGATTATCTGATAAAGCCGATAACTTAAAATCTACCTCTTTTATCTTCTCAGCAAGAGAAACTTTCTTGTATAGTTCCATCCTTTCTTTCCGAACTTTTAATGCCTCTTTGTCAAATTCATCACATACATCAAGTCTCTTGGTTGGGTTGGGATTTTCTCTGTATAGTGTGCCTCCCCTTGTCTGTATCGTGATCAATTTTCCTTCCATTTTCTCATTGAATCTGCACACCTCTTGTCCACTAGCTTCTAAAAATTTTCTGTAAAGCTCAGCAGCTTTTTCGCTTGGTCCATATGGAGTATAACTTGCATTATCATCTCCCATTTCCTTGGTATTATTACTTGGCTGTTCATTATCTTTTTCTCCCGAATTGCTGAAAAAATTCAACGATATACTCCCAAACAATGTATAAATCGTATTATCATCTTCCATTTTCTCGATATTATCATCTTCCATTTTCTCGATATTATCACCTTCCATTTTCTCGATATTATCACCTTCCATTTTCTCGATATTATCATCTCGCATTTTCTTGGTATTATTATTACTTGGCTGTTCATTATCTTTTTTTCCCGAATTGCTGAAAAAATTATCACGCATTGGTATCCCCCAAAAAATTGTTACTACTTATAATAGAATGCTGCCGTTTTATTTGCAATTATAAATTGATTGACATACAAGCAGAATACCTTCACACATAATGAACTCTATATTCTTTGCAGCTGTCATAAAAATTTTACTTGCTTTTTTCATCGCTTTACTATTATTTATATAGGTTTGATAGGGCGATTAGCTCAGCTGGTAGAGCATCTCGTTTACACCGAGGAGGTCAGCAGTTCGAATCTGTTATCGCCCACCATTTCCCTTTTTAGGGGGTGTAGCTCAGTTGGTTAGAGCGCTGGCCTGTCACGCCAGAGGTCGCGAGTTCGAGTCTCGTCATCCCCGCCACTATAAATATCCCAAGAATATGGATCTTTGCTGCTTGCATTACAGAACAATGTTAGAACTCACTGGCGCAGATACCGCAAAGTTGTTGAATAACATTTTGACTAATAGGATAGAAGAAAACCTTTTGGAAGATAAATTAACCTATGCTCTACTCTTATCTCCTGTTGGTAAAGTGTTATATGATTTTTTTATTTTTAAAAAAGATAACAAGATATACCTAGATGTTTCTAGTCATCATGTTAATGAAATAATCCATGCATTAACAATCTATACGCTACGTCTTGATGTTTTCATCACTCACCTTAATGATTGCTCAGTTTATGTATCAAAAAACACTCAAGAAGGTTTTTTTGTTGATCCACGCAATAAAGATTTGGGATTTAGAGGATATCAACACCTTCAAGAGGCAGATTTAGGAAATGAGTGTATTGAAGAATACGTAGAAAAAAGATTGAATTTATCATTACCAGAATTTCATTTAGATTTTGCATCAAATACATTTTATCCATTAGATTTATCTATGGACACTTTTAACGCTATCAGCTTTGACAAAGGATGCTATACGGGTCAAGAGGTAGTGGCTAAAATGCATTATAGAGGCAAAAAAAAGAAAGTAATCAAAACAATATTGTTGCAAAATTACAAGATTATCAGCAACGAATTATACAACGAAGATAAGAAAATAGGAGTTTTATTAAGTGAATATGGCGATAAAGGCATAGCATTGCTGAGAAATCAAACTCAATAACACAAAACTTCTTTTCAGCCAACACCGAATTTGTTATATAAGGTTTGGAAAGATTCTGGACTCCTTAATGCTCTCTGTAAAAATAGATCAACAAATAAAACAATCTTTAGACCTTTGGATCAGATATACCAAGGAAATGCTTAATTATTCAGACAATACGGTAAATGCCTATGTTACTGATGTTTATTATTTTTTAGACTTTTTAACCAAAGATTTAAAAACAACCATAACCTTTTCAATTTTAGAGAAACTCGAAACTTATGATTTTAGAGCTTGGCTGGCATCACGAAAAAGGTCTAGATTGGCTAATACCTCTAATAATAGAGCTTTATCATCTGTCAAAAGTTATTTTAAGTTCCTCAAGAAAAATCTTGGCATATGCAACAAATCCGTAGATTTAATAAAAGTTGCAAAAACTCCAAACCTATTACCAAAAGCGCTTCCTGAAGAGCTGGTAGTTAAAATGATGGAGGAAATAGAAAGGCAGCATTCTATAGAATGGTTAGGACACAGGGACAAAGCTATTGCTTATTTATTATATGGCTGCGGATTAAGAATTAGCGAAGCTCTTTCTTTAAAAACAGGAGATTTCTTAGAAAATTTTTCCAAGTTACATATAATTGGCAAAGGAAACAAGGAACGAGAAATTTATGTATTGCCTATAATAAAAGAAAAGATACTTAAGTATATTGATTCTTGCCCACACATATCAAGTGATAGTGACAACCAAAAGATATTCTTTGGCTTAAGAGGTGGAGCCTTAAATCCAGATATATACAGAAAATCTATCAGGATATTAAAAAGCAGGTTAGGATTACCTAAATTCACAACTCCTCATGCTTTAAGACATAGTTTTGCCACACATCTTCTTGCTCAATGCAATGGAGATTTAAGAACTATACAAGAATTACTAGGGCATAAAAGCCTATCAACAACACAAAGATATACAAAAGTCAGCATAGAGCATTTAAAAGATAGTATGTTGAATTATCACCCAAGAGGCTGAATCACTGTCTTTTATATATATCTTCATATCTTTTTATATCGCTTTCTTCTAATATCTTACCAAACTGTATTTCTATTATCTCTAAATCCGAGGAGGTGTTGTTTTCTAGTCTATGCTTTGCTTTTTGAGGTATATAGCAAGACTCTCCGCAGCCAGCATCAAACACTTCGTCCTCTATAGTTACAGTCGCAATTCCCTTGGTCACAATCCATCTTTCAGAGCGATGCTCATGACTTTGCAACGACAACTTACCTGTTGGATTCACAAATATCTTTTTGATCTTATAGTCATCTGATTCCAACAAGACCTCAAAACATCCCCAAGGTCTATATTCTTTTTTTTCTTGAAAACAAAGATTATGTTGCTTTAAAATATTCTGTATATTGCCTAAATGCTTTTTATTAATAACAAGAACAATCTCTTTTAGAGCTATAATAAAGTTATCCTCTTGCCCAACACATACAGTCCTTGTGTTTTTAGAATATATAAAGCTTTCTTGACAATCTATAAATTTAGCATTTCCAATCATAGCGTTACCATTCTCATCTTTTCTCAAAGACCTATGAATCGCTTGGAAATTTCCATAATCTTGCCATTCACCTTTTATTTCTTGCACCAAACCATCTTTGATTTTTTCAAGTACCGCTTTATCAAATGAAATATTTTTAACGCCCACACCATCAATCTCAATTATGTTATCTTTAACAACAGAGTGTTCTAGAGTTTTTTTGCAATCTTTAAATAGTTCAGGCTGATACTGGGCAAAAGCATCCAATATGATATTAGCTTGAGCTAAAACAACTCCTGAGTTCCATAAATAGCTATAATCCAAACATCTTTGAGGCTTTTCAACAAAAGATCTTACCTCATAAAGACCTGTGCTATTGATCTCCTTACCCTTTTGGATATGACCATATTCTTTAGAATCACTTTTTGCTGCCGCTCCAAATAACACCATCTTGTCATTTGAGAATTTTATATTTTCAAACACTTTTTCTATAAACACCTCAGTGTTATCAAAAAAACTGTCCACGGGAAGTACCAATAAGCGTGTATTCTGATTTTTACATAGCATTGATGCAATAGACACGCTAAATGCAGTGTTGTTATTCTGAGTCTCTAAAACAACTTTTGCTTCTTTTGCATCAACTTTGGCTATAATTTTTGCGATTAGCTGTGCGTGGAGTTTATTACCCATAATTAGAGGAGCATGAAACCTCTCACTATCTAAGAAATTTGATAATACTTTTTCAAAGAGAGACATACCAAAATCAAATTCCAAAAATTGTTTGGGATGAGAGTTTGTTGATATAGGCCATAGGCGCTTTCCACACCCCCCAGCCAAAAACAACGGAAAAATTTTCATGTGCATAATGTGTTATGTATCATAGATATTTTTTTACTATAGATATAGTATTGTGACAATTTGTTAATCTAGAAAATTTTTTATGAACAATCTTACACCAATGATGCAGCAATATTTAGCAATCAAATCCCAAAACAAAGACGTATTATTATTTTATAGATTAGGAGATTTTTATGAGCTGTTTTTTGAAGATGCTAAAATTGCCTCTAAGATCTTAGACATTGTGCTGACCAAACGTGGAAAAAATGAAAACGAAATCCCAATGTGTGGAGTGCCGCATCATAGCTCTACTCATTATATTAATAAGCTGCTCAAAAATGGACATAGCATAGCAATATGTGAGCAATTGGAAACTCCTGAAGAGGCAAAAAAACGAGGATATAAAGCGGTTGTAAAAAGAGAAGTTGTAAGAATTATGACCCCTGGCACCATTATTGATGATGAACTCCTTGATCCTGAATGCTCCAATTACTTAATGACTATCGTTAAACATCAAAATCGCCATGCAGTTTCTTGGATAGAGCTCTCAACTGGAGATTTTTTCACTAGCGAATGCCAAGAGACAGAAATAGAATCTGAATTAGCAAGGCTCAAGCCCAGTGAAGTTATAGTGTCGCAACACTATTTTGAGAATAATAACATTTCATTACGCTTATTGCTCAAAGAATTCTCCACAACAGTAAAGGCAAATAACATTTTTGACCTAAGTCGCTCTGAAGAAAAGCTCAAGCTGTATTATAAAACACATTCTGTACAATCATTGGGAGATTTTAAAAATGTTGAGATCATTGCAGCTGGCGCATTAATAGACTATGTCATTCACACTCAAAAAAACCTACTGCCGAAATTAAAAATCCTTAAAAGTAGAAATAGAAATTTCTTTTTATCAATAGATGCAGCAACAAGGCGTAACTTAGAAATCACCACAGGAAATAAAAACTCCACATTGTTAAGTGCTATTGATAAAACAATCACCTCCTCTGGAGCAAGACTACTAAAGGAAATGCTTTCTTTTATACCACAAGATGAGGCAGTTATTAACAAGCGACTAGATAATGTAGAATTTTTTTATAAAGACCAAAATCTACGCGCTACACTGCGTAAATATTTATCCCATTTCCCAGATTTACAAAGAATCATTAATAAGATTTTTGTGAATCGTTTTTTTCCCAGACATTTAGTTAATGTAAAAGATGGTCTAAAAATAGCATCAGCTATCTCTGAGTTAATTCGAGAAAGTCAAAATCCTCTATCAGATGAGATTAACGCCTTGATTTCTCAAATATACGGCCATCAATCATTAGTAGAGAAACTTGAAACAGCATTAACTCAACAAGATACAGAAGAAAATGCAAGGATAATCAATATAGGCTTCAATCAATCATTAGATCATCTATATGACATTAAATATACAAGCAATTCACAACTTGAGGAACTGCAGGAAAAATATAGAAAAAACACTGGGGTAGCAACATTAAAAATCTCTAAAAATAATATACTAGGTTACTACGTTGAAGTTACCTCAACAAACGTCAATAAAATTACAGACAACATTTTTCAACATAAACAAACAACAGGTAATTATATCAGATTTTACACAGAAGAACTTAAGCAACTTGAATATAAAATTGTGCACTGCGCCGAAAAGATTTTAGAGCTAGAACAAGAAATACTCAAAAATTTAGCAAACGAGATAAAGGAAAGCTTTGATATTATTGCATTAATAGTGGAAAGTGTTTCAAAATTAGATATCTATTCTTCCTTTGCTGAAATTGCATGCGAGATGAATTATATCAGACCTAGATTTTGTCAAGATGATGTGTTTTATGTCAAAGATGGGAGGCATCCTGTTGTTGAAAGATCTTGTAAAAATCCCTTCATATCTAATGATATCTTAATTAATGATAAAGAGAGGATTTGGTTATTAACAGGACCTAACATGGCAGGGAAAAGTACTTTTTTAAGACAAAATGCATTAATTTGCATCATGGCCCAAATGGGAAGTTTTGTTCCCGCTTCAGAAGCTGTGCTAAGCGTTGTGGATAAAGTTTTCACGAGAATTGGGGCTTCAGATAACATAGCCAAGGGAGAATCTACCTTTATGACAGAAATGATAGAAACCGCATATATACTCCACAATGC
>CBFHIH010000040.1:0-9002 GCA_965655955.1 Candidatus Midichloriaceae bacterium
TTGATTGTTTTGGCTCATTTTTCTCTTTGCATTTGGATCAGTTTGTTTCATTCGAAAGACATAGCAAACGAAACTGATTTCTCCACCATTCAATATACAAAAACATTGCCAATGCTGTTGGCTTGTAGCATTTTTGCAACTGCCATTGGTGGCGGGACGGTGATTGGTAACATCGACAACATATGCAAAAATCCTTCCTTTTTATTTTTTGTTGCTGCACAACCATTATATTGGGTTGTGACAAAAAAAATTATTTTGCGTGGTCTAAATAAATTCAAACAGTGTGGCACATTGGCGCAAGTTCTTGCAAGGCAGTTTGGCGCAACAGGAAAATTTTTTGCGTTATATGTTGTGATCATGGAAACTATAGGAGCAAATTCGATACAAATCCTTGCATTTGGTGCAACTTGCAAGTTCTTTTTTGGATGCAGTTTGTTTCAAGGAATGGTGATTGGCATTCTTGTGATAAATATTTATTCAATGCTTGGTGGTTTAAGAGGAGTGGTGGCAATTGATGTTTTTCAATTCATCATATTTTTCGCTGTTATTCCGGCTTCTTATATTTTCACCATAGTGGATGGTGATTTTTCTGAGCCTTTTTTTCAAACATTTTCAAAGCAAGGTTTGGATGTTGAAGTGGACCCTCTCACCATCATCATGCTTTTAATTATATCTGTGATGCCAGAATATAACGCGCCTTTTATGCAACGATATCTCATTTTTGTTAAAAGACCAGATGCTTTAAAAAAGGTTTTTAACAGTCTTTTTATGACCTCGATTCCCTTCATGACATCAATTGCTCTCATTGCTTATCTTATTATCATCAACTCTGGTGATGCTCCGCCAGAAAAAGAGGCGATTTTTTGGTATATTGACAGATTATCACCGCTTTTGAAAGGCATGATGATATCTGGGATTTTTGCTGTTTTGATGTCAACTGCAGATTCATATATGAACGCAACGAGTGTTATTGTTGTGATGGATTTTCTTAAACCAATTCTCAAAAAAGTCAATTATGGTGCTAACTTATTGATTGCGATGAGATTGACGATTGTTGCGTTTTCCTTAGTGTCATTGTTGTTGATTTCTTATTATGATGACTTGTTTAAGCTGCTACTTATCTTTAAAAGCGTTAGCAGCATGCTTCTTGTTGTTCCATTGACCCTTGTGTTTTTGAGATTTGAGGTGAGTTTAAAGCAATTTATCAGCAGCCTGATTTTTGGTTCAGCATTTGTCGCTTATGCTTTCCATGAAGGTCATCAGGCTTTGCTGCCTATGTTCTCCATACTTGGATCATTATTTGGTGTGATTATTATAGAGCCAAGCAGAATCACTCGAGACAGAAGGTTTTTGGCAATAACTGAATATCCTGACATTAAGCTCAAAAAGCATCTCAAGAGAAAGGTAATAAGGCTGCAAAGGAGATTTAACGAGCAATCTCGTTTTTGGACGATTGTATATTTTGTCAACCAATCAATAAAATCACAATCTAAAATCTCGAGATATTTTGGGTTGTTTCTTTTTAGTTATTATGTGTTATTTTCAGTGTATCTTGACAACAAAAGTGGCGTATTGGCCCAATTGATTGTCATTGGTTATATTGCTTCAATATTTCTTCAGTTGAAAGACGCCTTGTTTCCAAAATGGCTTGAGAAATATGGTTATCTCTATTATTTTGCATGCGTTACATTTTGCCTACCTTTGGTATCTAGCTATATGTTTTTTTATTACACGAATACAGCAGAGCATAGCTATGGCTGGATAGTTAGTGCATCATTGAGTGCATTTTTGCTTTACCAATTTCTTAACTCACTTAGTTTTTTGATTAGCTTAACTATAGGTTTTATAGGTGGTTTTGTTGTTTATGTTTCAGAATATGGTTTTTCGGAATTGGGCAGTGCTCCTCACTTGATATTTTACGTATATTTTTCTTTAGCGATCATGTCTCAGGTGATTACAAGAAAAAAAGAATTCGAGGTTATTGAAAATAATTCCGTTATTCAAGAGCAGGTAAAGTCGATGCAGATCAATTCAGAAGAGTTGGCCCAAAACTTTAAAGAGCGTTCTGATGCTATTAATGCACAATCCAATTTATTGTCTCAACAAATCACTGAAGTTATTAAAAAAGATAATCCTCGATCAGCAAAATTGATTGCTCGAACCACTGCTCAAATTAGTGAATTGGCGAAAGAAAGCAGTGAGTTAATCAATAATTTTTTAGTTGTGACACGAGGCATTGCTCAATATACTAAGAAAAAACATTTTCGTGTCAAGAGAGTTATTAAAAGTGCTATGTATGAATTCGCAAAAATATACCCATATATTGCGGCAGATGTGATATTGGATATCAAGCATGATTTTGAAATTAATGCTAACTTTGATGATATACGGTATATCTTAGTTAATTTTTTCAAATTTTCTTATATTGATAAAAATAGATCACATCCTAAAATAACTATCACAGCAGAGAGTCATAAGATATATTACAAAGATCATAACAGGGAGTTAAGGAAAGAAAAAGAGGTGAGGGTGGCTCTTCATATGTTCTTTCCAAAATCTTTAGATCATAATGTGGTAGAGCTTGCATTTTGCCCTGTGATTATGAAAAGCATAGGAGGATCTTTAGAGCATGAATCATCTTATATTGAAAAATTCGTTCATTTCACTCTAACGTTTCCACATCAAAAGAATGCTATTGCAAATTAATCAATAGGTTTTGCAATTTTTAAGGTTTGTTGTTTCTCATCATATTTTACATCTGTTTTTTTTGCAGTTAGCACCTTTGTTTTAAATATTCCGTCTTGCATCTCCACTTTTACCATGCTTTCTTTTTCAGCGGCTTCTTTAGATGATATAACAGCATTTTTTGTGTTGCGTATTATGGCAAATCCTCTCTTCAAAATGTTCTTATAGCTATAGCTTTCTATTAACTTTTTATGATAATCAACTTTGCTATCAAGACCTGTGATGAAATGCTGAAACAATTTTTTGGTTCTCCAAGTATATTCTGACAATCTCTTTGTTTCAGAAGATATGATATTTCTTATATTAGTATCTGATATTTTTAATCTAGAAAAATTCTGGTATTTTTTGAGGTATAAATTTTTTATTCCTAAATCAAGACGTATTTTTATGTTGTTAATTTTTTGAATTTCTTTTTCTGGCTTCAGGATGCTTGAAGCAAATCTTGATATATTTTGATTTAAGTTCATTAATTTAAATTTCAAAACTAACAGCAATGCTTTATAAAGATTTGTCTCTATATTTTGCAATTT
This sequence comes from Candidatus Midichloriaceae bacterium, assembly GCA_965655955.1. Taxonomy (GTDB): domain Bacteria; phylum Pseudomonadota; class Alphaproteobacteria; order Rickettsiales; family Midichloriaceae; genus CBFHIH01. Next base: position 3,276 of record CBFHIH010000040.1, read on the forward strand.
ATCATATAATTCAACTTTATTAGGTGTTGATAGTTCAGCTGCAGCAGTGGGGGTGGGCGCTCTTAAATCAGACGCTAGATCTATTAATGTGTTGTCTGTTTCGTGACCCACAGCAGAAATGATAGGTATTTTAGAATTGGCAACAGCTCTAATCACCACTTCTTCATTAAATGGCCATAAATCTTCGATAGATCCACCTCCTCGTGCCACTATTAATATATCAGGCGGGGTGATAGATTTTGGCAAGTTGTTAAAATCATATATTGCTTGAGATATTTGCTCTGCAGCCTGTTGACCTTGAACTAGCACGTCATAGATCAACAATTCAGCTGGAAATCTATTTTGTATTCTGTGTATAATGTCGCGTATTACAGCACCGCTTATGGATGTTATTACCCCTATTTTTTCTGAAATCTTAGGTATAGGTTTTTTCCTATTGGGGTGAAATAGCCCTTCATTTTCAAATTTTTTTCTGCGTTCTTCAAGCATGGCAAGCAGCATTCCATCGCCTGCTAATGTTATATTAGATGCTATGATTTGATAATTAGACCTTCCTGGATATGTGCTAATTGATCCCTTGCATATTATCTCCATGCCATCTTTAAGAGCTATAGGAAATTTTAAAGCAATGCCACGCCAGCAAATTGCGTTAATAACAGAATTTTCATCTTTTAAGGAAAAATATACATGTCCAGAACTTGCCACTTTAACTCCTGAGACTTCTCCTTTTATCTCCACATTCGCAAAAACATTTTCGATATAATGCTTAATGAATAGAGAGATTTCAGTTACAGAATATACCTTTTTTTTTGGCTCTGAGCTTAGTTGGTGATTTTCGCCAACAAAAGTAATATCATTTTCATTGTGTGAAGGCATATAATAACTTTAGTGTTGAATTAATCTTATTTAGGTTATACGACATTATTATTCATATATTAACCTTTTTTATCAATGGTGTTTTTCAAGTTTCTTATTTCTCTTTTTTTCATCTTTTCTTTTATTTTTAATGTAAGTGGATTTCAAATTTCTGATGTTTTTACTGCAAAGAACATTAGTATCCATAAAAATAGCTATACATTGGAAGATGCAAAAAATTTAGCTTATGATGATGCTCTTCTTTTGGGGTTTCGAAAAGTTGCCTCACGTATAATTAGTTATACAGATGAGCAAAAGATGCAAAAAATAAAATCAAAAGAGATCTTGGGAATAGGAAATATTATAAAGCCATCACAAGAATCAAGGACTCATAAATCATATTCGGGGGTTTTGGACATAGCGTATAACCCGAATGAATTCAAGAGGGTGTTGGATAATCATGGCATAAGATATAAATCGCAATATTCAAAAGAGCTTCTTATCATTCCAGTTGCTTTAAGTATGGACGATCTTTTTGAAAGAGCAGAGTGGAGAGCTGGATGGTTCCAAACTCCAAATAGTTATAAACTTCTGAAATTAAATTTATATAATGATACTCTTTCTGTTTATCCTGTTAATACACTTTCAGCGTTGTTTAATTCATATAAAAAGCTGAAAGAGGACCTTTCTGATGAATATAATCAAGATGATTTGATTATTGTTTATGTAGATAATGATTGCTCGTCAGGAGTAAAGTTAGTGATTAGAGAGTTAAGTCCAAATAAGGATGAAATAAAATATCTAATTATTAAAAAGAAGAAGAATGAGTTGCAGTCTACATTCATCAAAAGAGCTTTGGTAGAATTTTTTAATAAATTGGATAAAGAGCGTAAATATGACAAAGCATTTAATGACTTTTTTGAATATAGCTCTGAATATAGTATCAAGGTTGAAAATCCTAAAATATGGTCATTTATAAAAAGAAAAATAATAAAATTACAAGAATTAAATTATTATAATGTCTTGAGGTCTGATAAAACTTCTATGAAGATAAGGCTAAAGTATAAAATTCCTACCAAAAGCTTTGAGTTGCTGCTTCAAAGACATGGTTTGAATATTGTCAAAATAGGACAAGAGCAATTTCTTATTATATGAAGATGAGAAGATGTATCTCAGCTAGAACGTCTTATATGATCGGTGTGACAGGAAATATATGCTCAGGTAAAAGTTATATATTAAAGATTTTTAGCAATTTTGGGTTTCGCACATTTTCTATGGATGATTATATATCGAATCATTTATATCAAGATAAAATTGTAATAAAAGGATTGTTAGCTTCATTCCCACAGATTTTTGATGATGGTGTTATTTCAAAAAGGAATATATTTGACCTAATGCTGCATCATCCAGACATATTTCAAGATTTTAAAAATCATATTTATTCTTACACATATAGGAAGCTAATTAAGTTAAAAGTCGAAACAAAAAAACAAAATTCTAGAGCTTTAGTGGTTGAGCATCCTTTGCTGTTTGAGCAAAATAGAGAAGGGGAGTATGATATGGTAATATTGCTCAAAACCTCTTTAACCACCATGAAAGAAAGGGCAAAAAGAAGAAATATAGATTCTAAAAAATTAAATTTTCTTTTAGGATTTCAGCATAATTTTAAAGATACGTATAAAAGAGCTAATTATTTGATATATAACGAAAATAGGTTACACTCTCTCCTGGCAGTTAAAGATTTTTTAAATAATGCAAGATTTAATAGAAGTTGTGCTTGACACTGAAACAACCGGATTATCCTATAAGCAAGGGGATAGAATCATAGAAATAGGTTGCGTTAAGTTAAAAAACAAAATTCATACAGGAGAAACTTTTCATACGTTTGTTAATCCTGGTAAACGTGTTAGTGAAGGAGCATTTAATGTACACGGAATATCAAACGAGTTTTTAAAAGATAAAAAATCTTTTCTTGAGATCAAAGATGATTTTATAGATTTTATAAAGGATTCAAAACTTATAATACATAATGCTAAGTTTGACATAGGGTTTATTAATCATGAATTTTCTATGTTGGGAATTCCAAAGATTTCTATGAATAGCGTAGTAGATACTTTAATGATAGCGAGAAACAAAGTCCCTGGTTCTTCTGTGAGTCTTGATTCTTTATGTAAGAGATTTGGTATTAGTTTAGATTCAAGGGATAAGCACGGTGCATTGATAGATGCAAAGCTGCTTGCTATGGTATATGTAAAAATGCTCACAGCTGAACAATCTAGCATAAATTTTGATACAAAAGATTCTATTAGTGAAAAAGAGCTTTTAGAGTTTCCAAAAAGAGATTTTTTTATTGGCAATCAAGAGAGAGATATGCACAAAAGAATGCTTTCAAAAATAAAAGATAACATATGGCAAATTTACGATTAAAATAAGCCAAAAATTAATTTTGATTTTTTTTCGATAGATTATTTGAATCTCTTGTTTTTTTGTGTAGAATCAAATACTGCAAATGAACTAGGCGGTGTAGTATAGTTTTTTTGTTTTAGAATTGCGGATGTAGCTCAATGGTAGAGTCTCAGCCTTCCAAGCTGATTGTGTGGGTTCGATTCCCATCATCCGCTCCATTATTAGATCGGATATTTTATAAATTGATTTACAACTTTTACAGCACATTAATCTATGGATGATTATTTATCTACTCAAAACATTACGGGTATAAAAAGATTTTTAGCTTCTCGGTATTTGTTGAAAAGCTTGATTTTGCTTTTAGTAATCGCTGTTGTCTCAATAATATTATGGTTTTTTTATAACAGAGGCACGAATGCTCCTCTTGATTCGAACAAACTTTATTACTATGAGTTAAAGCCAGTTACTGTAAATCTTAATACTTCCTCCATTGCTAATAATAAATTTTTAAAAATTGATGTTGTGCTCGCGTTAGGCAAAGAGGCTGATGTCAAGATTATTAAATCTATGCTTCCTTCTGTTACTGATGCTTGTTATGTTTTTTTAAGACAGCTCAGGTCAAGCGATGTCAGCGGTGTTGTTGGTATTCAAATTTTAAAGGATGCTTTGAGAAAAAGAATTAACAAAGTTATTTATCCTATTAAAATAAAAGATATATTATTTACACAGATACTGCTTCAGTAATGATTTTTTTGATATGAATTTAAAAAAAAGTAAAAACATACAGTTGTTATTTCAAAATGCCAGGGATGGTGTTGATATACGCTCTTTGATTTCTTTAAATGAGAGTTTTATTAAATATTTATTGAAAAATATAAAAGATTTTGTCCAGATTTCTCCTAGAGTTTCTTTGTTATCGACTAAGATAAAGACTTTTAGTGAAATCAAAAGCGATATAAAATCCGAAAAATTTTTTTCTTCTCTATCCAGTAATTCTTCTAAAAATCTTGAGAATGGATTTTTTATTATCGATAGGTCTTTTTTTTACACATTCTTAGATTTATTGTTGGGTGCTGCGAATAATACTAACGAAGTCGAAGTTAAAGGTCGCAGATTTACCAATATTGAATACAATTTTATTAGAAGATTTTTATCTATATTTTTAAATGCATATAACACATCTTTATCGGACATAGGTGTGCCATTAGAAATAAGTACCGACTCTTTAGATATTTCGTTCTCAAATTCTGTGGCAAATGAAGATGAGTGTTATTTTGTCAACAAACTCGAGCTTGTGATAAATAATAATGTTGCTGAAGTTGATATTGCTTTACCCTATTCTTTATACAATGACCATAAGGAAGTGTTAAAAAAAGTACGAAATATAGAGGGCAATAAAGATTCTGCTGGTTTGCAATATTTTGAGGATCTAATTTATACATTGGATGTTCAAGTGTGTGTTGAGCATAGTGAAAAAATGTATAACTTCAAAGAAATAGCAGACTTAACTGTTGGCAGCACTATTATGTTAAGCAAATATGAAGAAGAGAATTGGGACATAACAGTCAATAAAGCAAAGGTTTCTTCAGGAAAATTAGGGAAAGTCAAAAATAGAGTTGCGGTGGAGATAAAAGAGGAATTAGACTCATTAAAATATTTAATTTGAGTAATATGGATATAATCTTAAATTCTGTAGTTTTAATATTTTTATGCTTAACTATAGCTTATTGCTGGAAACTTAATAACAGGATTGAACAGTTGCGTAACGGAAAAGAAGAGCTTGTGGATATAGTGAAGTCTTTAGATAATTCTTTAAACAAGGCTAATTCAGCAATTGTGGATATAAAAGGTATGAGTAATGAGACATTGCCTCAAATGTCCTCAGCAATAAAGCAATCTGAAGAAATAATCCAAGATTTAGGGTTTTTAGTAGAGAGAGCAAAAACGATCTCTGAAAAATTAGGGGCTGAGATAGAGATGGCTGATAAAGTTACAAAATCATCGACAAGGAAAACGGTTAGAAAGACTTCTACTACTAGAAAAGCAAAAGCCTCTTCTGATGTTGAAAAAGAGAAAAAAACAAAAAAAGAAGATAAATAGATTATGCTTAGGTTAATTCCTTATTTATTAATTTTACTTGTTACCTTGCTTTTTACACGCTTGATGGATGTTTTGGATGATTATTCAGAGGTATTTAAAATCAAAGAGTCTAATGCAGAAACTAATACTACGGGTTCTGTTTCAGATAATATTTTGCAAACTGGGAATGAATCAAAAAAACACAGCGTGTTAGAAGAAGAGGGGTATAAAAACACACCTCTTAATACATCTTCTGAAGCTAAATTATTGATGAAGTTAAAAAATAGAAATAAGCAATTAAACCAGTATCAATCAGAGCTTGATGTCAAAGAGAAGTTTTTGGAATCTATGAAGCGTGCTATTGATTTAAAAATCAAAACTTTACAG